>JBAZRU010000295.1:0-8154 GCA_041662805.1 Candidatus Hydrogenedentales bacterium
TAAAGCGAAGCCGCGATGGTTCCACCCTATACATTCACGAGGTCCGGGGTGCTCGGATTGCCACGCTCGACGAGTATGGCGCACTCAAGACCCTGAAATCTCCCAATGAAAGGGCGGACTTTGTCTGGTTGAACGCGGACGGAAGTCCTGGAATCTGGCTGAATGAAGCCAAGTCCACGTTTGTATCTCCCGCCGGGGAGTTGGTTCCGCTGCGTTTGAAGCAGGCAACGTGGCACGATGGCAGCACGCATTTGCGGCCGGAGTTGTTTGCGGTGGCTCCGGGGGCGGAGTACTTCGTCTATGAAGGCGACAATGAGACTCTGGTCGCCGCGACAGCGAACCCAAAGGTGCCCATTGGGACGATGCCCTTCTTGGGAAACGAGGACACGCTACTTTTCAGTGGGGTGAATTCGGTCTATCTGTTCGCAAAGCAAGGAGCGTTAGGCAAGAGTTCTGGGCAAGAGGCACTGAAGGGATACTCGTACACGATCGAAAGGACGGGATTGAAACTTGATCGCGAAATTACGATCAGCGGAAAAGGCCGTCTAGTTTTTGAAGACTTCTGCCCGGAAACGGGTCTGGTACTGTACCTCTCCAAGTTCGACGCGCCGATGAGCCTTCTGAATACCCATTTCACCTATTCCGTCCTCACCGGGAAATCCGCAAAGGTTACGTCGATATTCGGGTGGCAAGACCGCGACACAGCCGCAGGAATGTTTCTCTCACCGCAATTGATCAAGAGCATTGAGTCATTCTCGGGCGGACCACAAAAGAAATAGTCCCGTGAGCACCAGGGGGATTAGTGGTGAACTCTCCGGAATTCCCACTGCCAAGGCTTCAATAAGCTGAGGAGACGCGCAACGCACTTCATCTCCCTGCATCGTCCCAATCCCCTTTCGTCGTCCCAGTTATCCCAGTACGCGAGAATTTGCACTCCAGTTGCCATTTGGGCAATCTAAGGGTCGCTCGGAATCGTAGGTAAATATTCTCAGGCTACGATGTGTTGCTTAGAATGGCTTCAGGCATTGGTCCGCGCGGAGGTTGTGAAATGATAGATTCTGGGGAATCGTGGCTCGACACCGCGCCGCGCTGGTTCAATCGACTGGCTCACTCTGGGATGGGCATTGTCTCGGGCGGGGGGATAGGCACCGCTTTGCTCTGGTACTTCGGCTTCGACGAAGTTAAGGTCTTGTCTATTCTGCTGGGATTCTTAACCGCCGCAGGGGTTCCTTACATCCTGTGCTGCGTCTATCTTTCCTTCCGTCGCCACTGGGGCGAGGACGTCAACTTGGGGCGCTGAACGAGAACCGCGCCAGGGAATCGCGACAGAAGGGCCACGACATGATAGACAATCCAGTACGCATGAAGATGGCGGAAGCGCTCAGGTTCTATCTTGGCGAATAAATCACCGCTTGTCCTTCTGTTCCAGGCAATGCCGGATACGAACATAACGACGAAAGTGACCGTGCGCTGAGAAGGGTATGAGGCGATGACACTATCGCGATTCGCGTTTTCGATGGCGGCGGCAGTTCTGTTTGTCGGATGCATGACCGTAAATGAGGTGAAGACCGTGACGTTGCGGTGTCCACACGCTTGGGATGCTGGAGGCTATATCGGCTTCTACTCATTTGCGACGGGCGAAGTGAAGCCGCCGATCAAATCCGAGGCAGTCGATCTGGTCTATTACTTCGACAACGGCGACTGTTTCCAAGGGTCGCTTATGGGAAAGGACGATCGTCCAGGTTACATTTTCCCCGTCGGCCACAAGTCTTGGGAGGAACTCGCCGAGCTAGACCCTCCCGCCACGGACACAGAATCCATCGCGGCGATTACGCCGCTCACAAAAGAAGTGGAGGGCTTGGCATTTTGGGTGAAAGCCAGCGACGGGAAGTATTACCAGGCGAGAATCAAGTCAGTCCAGCCCGCCTCCTACACGGAAGTCGTCGCGGGCGCCGCGCCTACCGTGGAATTGGAATGGATTGAGCGCGAAATCGTCAAGCGAGAGCGATGACTGAGTCACACGACGGGCGAAGACCAAATGGCATCCGGTTGAATTCGGAGCAGTACCACACAATCAGGTCTTGACGTATATCTCAATTTGCGATATAGTGGGTGTGTGCACATTATATCGCGCAAAACCCTCAGGCTCTTTTGGGAACAACACCCGGACAGTCAGTCGGCGTTATTGCGCTGGTATAAGGCAATGCATCATGCGAAGTTCCGTACTTTTGCGGAGTTGCGCGAAGTCTTTCCGTTGGCAGACACGGTTGACCGTTGGATAGTGTTCAACGTCGGCGGAAACAAGTACCGTCTGATTGCATCGATCCATTTCAATCGAGACAGAGTCTATGTTCGCCATGTGCTATCGCACAAGGAATACGACCGAGGAAGCTGGAAACAATGAATACGGCTCTTGACGATCTCCAGCGCCACTGGGCTCCGTTGAGCCCGTTGCTGACCATTCGCAACGAACGGCAGTACGACAAGGCTGTGAAGCAGCTCAATGGACTTCTCGACGAAGTGGGCACAAACGAGCGTCATCCCCTGTATGGGTTGCTCGACACGCTTGGCACGCTGGTCCATGCCTATGAAGAACAGCACCACGTACTGCCGGAAAGCTCCGGCGCGGAAATGCTCGCCTATTTCATGGATGAGCACGGCCTCACGCAATCGGATTTGCCCGAGGTTGGGTCGCAAGGCGTGGTTTCGGAGATTCTAAGTGGAAAGCGGGACCTGAATGTCCGGCAGATCCGTGCGCTCGCGAAGCGCTTTCATGTCTCGCCGTCGGTCTTTGTTTGAATCACGCCGTGGGGGAGTTTAAGCCAAATCCTTCGCCTCGCTCAGGATGACATCGGGAGCTTCTTATCTCTTTCCTCCACGTCCATCCCCTTATCGCCTTTAGAAACTACGGTGTAACGCCACGCACGCCGTGCGTGCGCGCCCAGTCAATCCGCGTCACGACGATCATCTCTTCCGGCCACGCGGTGGCGTAGGGGAAGTTGGTGGCGCGGGGACCGTACCACGCGAGGATGTCGCCGGGGATGTTAGCTGGGAAAGTCTGCCAACCGTCGGGGAAACCGTCGGTCCAGATGAATAGCGCCTGCGTCGCGGAGTGCGGGTCGCCGGTGAGGTTGGCCGGAAGATTGGCGCGGACCGTGGCCAGGCGTTCGCGTGTGATCGCGGGCGCGAAGATTTGTTCGTGGGGGTGCGCGTCGATGTAGTTGAGCGACTCGTGAAGGAAGCGGCCGGTGTTGCGGTCGCGGATTGTGGCGACGGCCTGCGCCTGCCACACGACGCTGGCGATCACGGCGGCGGCGCATGCGAGCGCGAGCGCACCGCGCCACGCCTTGTTGTTCCACGCCGACCACAAGGCGCCCGCGCCTATCGCGGCGCACACGGCGAGGAAGGGCGCGGCAAGCGTGAGGTTGCGAACAAACATGACGCGTTGCATGGCGAAGTAGAGCGTGTACAGGAGCGGCAACGCGAGATAGAGCGCGGCGGTCTTGGGCGAGCGCCGTAACGAGCTCGCCGCACCAAACAGCGCAAGCGCGAAAAAGGCCGCGGCCACGGCCTTGTAGGGCGAGAGCAGATCGAGCGCGTCGTAGCGGAGGATTTTCGCGAGGTGTTCCGGTCCACGTGGAACCGTGTGGCCAAAGTGTCCGCCGCGATAGTGTTTGAACTCGTACGAGACGTTGCCGATGAATTTGATCGGTTCGAGCAACGTGCCGGGGGTAATGACAAGGTACGCGACGGCGAACGTCGCGCCGAGCAGGACGAGCCGCGTTACCCGCTGTATCCAATTGCCCGCGCCTTTCCACGTCATGGCTTCCGCGGCCAGCACCGGCAGCACGAAGAGTCCGCCGGGATACTTGGTGGCAGTCGCGAAGCCCGCCGCGACGGCCGCGACCCATAACAGCCACCGATGCGCGGGATAGTGCAGCGCCGCGATTACAAGCAACATCACGAGCGCGCCGAATTGCATCATAACGGCGTCGACGGCGATGTAACGCAGGTGATAGCCGACTTCCCACGACGCCGCCATCAGCGCCGCGGCGAGCAGGGCTTCGCCCCATTTCCGTCGCCACAGCAGCACCAGCAGATAGACCCACACGACGGATAGCGACGCGACAAACGCGCTCACGACACGGGCCCGCAGCGTGTAGCTCTTCGTATGAATCCTCTCCAGCGCGATGGGCTTCAACGCATCGATGCGCTCGCGTCCGAGGCCGGGATTCTGGACGAGCGTGGCCGCGGCGTCGGGCAACAATGCCGCCATGCACATCGAATAGAGCATGGAGGGATAATTGTAGAAGCCGGGCAAGAGCACTTCGCGTTGAATTGTGCGCTCGACGCTTTCGATCATGTAATGCTCGTCGAAGTGCTCGCCAAAATCGATTCCCGCGATAGCGATGGAAAAGACGACGGCCCACGGTACGATGACGGGAAGGACCATGATGAGGCGCAACGGTTTCACGGACAAGGCGGTTTCCGGGAGCGTCATGATGTTGTTATTTCCTTGCGTTCACTTCGACGTCGACAGCACAACCTTCGGCATGGGATCGAGCGGTAGGCCATACTGCGTCGCCAACGCACGAAATCCCGCCTTCTCCTGAGGCGAGGAAAGTTTACTGTCCAGCGCAAGAGAAATCACGGCGTCCGCTCCTTCGACACGCAAGACAAGTAGCGCGAAGGCGAGCAAGACCTCGTTCTCCTTGAATTCGCAGTGGTCATAACGCGCGATGGGGATATGGAGATACTGCGGGGCGCTGCCCACGCGCACCGTCTTTGCCCGGTATAGGGGCATGTGCGCGTAGGGGACCTGCGGGTCCCACAACGTGTGGATGCTGACCAGCGGCCGCTCAAGCTTGCCGGTCGTTTGGTAGAACGCGGCTATCTCGTCCAAGGCCGTCTCGCTCGCGGTATACCGGGGAACGTCGCGGTTGAGGCGCGCGGCGCCAAGGACACCGCCATAGCGGCGGCCCAGGTTGTCGAACGGCTGTCCTCCGAGTTTCTCGTTGGCGTCGTTCGTCGCGAAGACGGTGTACCAGAGCATATCGCGCAAGGAATTTTCGAGCGACGCGCGGTAATCGAACAAGTCGAAAGGCGCACGCGTCACGGCCGTCAACTGGCGCAGCTTTCGCGCGTTGGCGGGACTGAATAGCGCCGTGCGAACGGTCTCTGTGTAGTACCCCTCCCACGAGTCGATGAGCCACGAGGGCACATTCTCGACGCTGCCCGGCAAGATACCGGGAAAGTAGTAGTCTAGGGCGACGCGGAAATCGCCGAACCAACGCATCTGGATATTGAAGTCGCCGATGGGTCCGCACCCGCAGACGCCGCCGTCGAACACGTCGGGATACTCTTCCACGGCAAGCGTGGTGACAAGCCCGCCTTCGGACACGCCTACAATGTAGACGGGGCTGGGTGCGCCGTACGTGTTGGAGAATACATCGACCAGGTCGACAACGTCGGCAAGACCCTCCTTTACCGCAAGCCCGTTGACGCTGTAGCTGGTAACCGCAAAGGCGTATCCGAGGCCTGTGATAATGCCCGGTACGGAAACGCCGCTGTCGAATTCGAGCTGATCTTCAGGAATGCCGAAAGGCTCGTTGAAAGCCATGTAGCCGTGCGCGTAGACGATGAGCCCGCCGTTCCACGCGCCATCGGGCGGCATGCAGATACGGTATATGGCGCCGCTGGCCTGCGTCCCGTCGGGATCGCACTTGCAGCACGGTTCTTCGGAGTACGTCCGAGCCGTCAGGACAGCAACGGCAAAGACAATACGACACAACGATTGCCTCGTGGTCATTGAACAGCCCTCTTTCCGCAGGCGTTCAGTGTATCACGGCTCGGCGATTCCGGCTACGGGGACCCTGGAGGAAGGATATGGAGTCGCCTCTGCAAAAGGAGGCAGTCTCCACAAACCCGATAGGTCCGATCCGTCGGATCCGGCAGATCCGTCCTATTCCCTCTGCAAATCCCTCTTGGGGTCTTATTCGCTTCCGCGCCGCAAGGAATGCGAAGATAGTCCAAGTTGTTCTTGGGAAACACAAGAAATGGACGTGCCACATGAGACTTATTGGACTCTTCCGCGTCCGCCGCAATCTGTGCGCGTTGACGCAAATAGCCGTCGTGCTGACGGCCGTGGCATTGCTCGTGTACGCCGTGCAAGGAGCCGAGCAACCCGTGGTTGATGCACAAGCGCAGGATTATCTGTCCCTGGGCTCGCACGCCGTCGACGTAATCGAGATGCCCGTGTTGCACGACGAATCGCGCGGCCACGACCTGCCCGTCCGTGTCTATGCTCCCGTCGATGGCGGGCCCTATCCCGTCATTCTCTTCTCGCACGGCGCGGGCGACTCGAACGAGACCGCGCCGCACCTCCTGCGCCATTGGGCCGGGCATGGATACGTGTGCGTGGTTCCGACGCATTCCTTCGGAGACGGGTCCACTGCGCAACGAAGCATTAGCAAGCTCGTGAAAGACATGCGGCGCCCGATCGAAATGGGTACGGCCGCATGGTCCGATCGCATACGCGACATCACTTTTCTTTTGGATAGCCTGAAGCGATTTGGCGAATATGCCCCCGCGTTGAAGGGCAAGATTGACGCGTCGTGCGTTGGCATGGCGGGGCACTCTTACGGGGCCTTTACCACCCAGCTTATCGCCGGCGCGGAACTGACCGACCCTGTAACCAGCGTGCCCAAAACCTACGGAGATCCGCGTCCGCGCGCGTTCATCCTCTTATCGGGACAAGGCCGCGACCCGCTGGGTCTTACGGAGAACTCGTGGAAGAAGATGACGCGCCCGATGCTGGTGGCGGCAGGCACGCGCGATCCGTCGCCGCAGTTGGACCCCGGCGAGTGGCGCACGGAGCCGTACCAATTCGCACCCGAGGGCGACAAGTACTGCCTGTTCATCAAAGGGGCAAACCACTTGTCATACATCGGCCCGCTTTTCGGCGGCGCCATGCACGACCCCTTGAACCGCGGTGTAATCGGCAAATCCTTGCGCTCCGTGCCGAAAACGTTGGCGCACGTTGACCCCGGTTTCGACCAGACGGCGATCTTCGAATTTACGCGGATTGCGACAACCGCATTTTGGGACGCCTATCTCAAAGACGATCCTAAAGCAAAGGCATTTCTGCGCTCGCAGGCCATGACGGACTACAGCCAGCATCGGCTGGATTGGCAATGGAAATGACCAAGCCGCGCGGCGTAGCGAGCGGCGCACCGTATACGACAATTGTCTGGTTTCGAAACGACCTTCGGCTTGAGGACAATCCCGCGCTGCATGCCGCGCTCGAACGTGGCGGGCCCATCGTCCCTGTGTTCATTTGGGCGCCCGAAGAAGAGGGCGCATGGCCGCCCGGCGCGGCAAGCCGCTATTGGTTGCACCAATCGCTGAAAGCGCTCGACGCGTCATTACGCGACCGCGGATCGCGGCTCATCTTGTGGCAGGGTCCTTCACTGGGGACGTTGCGGGACATCGTGCGCGAGACGAACGCCGGCGCCGTCTACTGGAATCGCCGCTACGAGCCGACGGCTATCGCGCGCGACACATCCGTGAAGTCCGCATTGCGCAACGAAGGGCTTACGGTAGAGAGCTTTAACGCCTCGTTGCTCGTCGAACCGTTGGATATCGCCACGAAACAGGGCAAGCCCTACCAGGTGTTCACGCCGTTCTGGAAGACATGTTTGGGGCGGCTGGAGATGCCCCAACCGCTGCCCAGTCCCACGCGGATCGCCGCCCCCGGCACATGGCCAGGATCGCAGCCCCTCAAGTCGCTCAGGCTCGAACCATCCATCGATTGGGCCAACGGCATTCGCGCCGTATGGCAACCCGGCGAAGCGGGTGCGCACGCGCAGCTCACGCGGTTCCTCGACGAGGCCATCGCCGATTATTCCGAGGGGCGCGACCGTCCCGACCGAACCGGCACCTCGCGCTTGTCGCCGCACCTGCACTTCGGGGAGATTGGCCCCCGGCAAATCCTACATGCACTGCTGACGCGCGGCGCGTGGGACACGCGATCCGGCGCGGCTTCTGGCGTCGACAAGTTTGTGAGCGAACTCGGCTGGCGCGAGTTCTCCTATCACCTGCTCTACCACTTCCCGCACACGATGGACCGCCCACTGAACGAGGCCTTCGAGCGTT
>JBAZRU010000296.1:0-8153 GCA_041662805.1 Candidatus Hydrogenedentales bacterium
CGTTGTAGTTGTACCCGTGGTTGATGATCGTCTCCAGCCCGCTCAACTGCCCGGGAGCCGGAATTGCGATACGATACGGCCCCACGAGGATCGCGGAATCGTCCGGAACCCAACACGCCCGCGCGTGCGGCTGCGTGGGATAATCCGTCATGATGCGCCGCCAACTCGACGGATCGCCGATGTCCGCCACGAAAAACGCCGAATGCTGCGTCGCCGCGTTAACTCCCCAAAACACCGCCCGCGTCGCATCGTTCGACGGCGTGCCAATGAAGGCCATGCGCCCCGCAACGTTGGACCCGTCCGACGCCTCGCCCTCGTAGAACGCGGCATCGAGCATCTCCGTCTCCGCTCCCAACGCGTATCGAGGACCATAGGGCAGCACATCCGGAACAATGCTGATCTCCGTCGTAAACCGGAACGGCGTCGGCCCGCCGCTCGGGAACGTAAACTCCACCAGAAACGCCTTCCACCCGCTCGGCGGAGCCGCCACCGACGCTGTGTACGTATCCGTGCCCGACGGAGCCAAAACCGAACTCGTGTACAAGGGCGGCTGAAATTCGAGGCTGAAACTTCGCTCGGACACCGTCGCCGTCTCCCACAGCAGCACCTGGCTCGGCGTCCCCCCCGAAACGTGAATCTCAAGGCTGCCATCGTGCATCTTCGTCCACGTCACGTCGGGCCGCGGCACATCGTTGATGATGGACCAATACCACGCGCGCAAATCGCTTATGGCCCCCGCGTTCAACCCGTGGCCCGCGTTCGGCACGTAACGCAGCCGCTTTTCCCCAGTCAGCCGCTCCCAATAGAACTGCGACGAATCAGGCAGGAAGAACTCGTCCTGCGACCCGTTCATCACAAACTTCGGCTTGTTCACATAACGATCGAGATACGAATACGGCTCGACGATATCCGTCAACGCCTTCATCTCCGGCGAAGTGAATTCTTCGGTAATCCCCTCATTCGTATAGTCGACGATCTGCGGCGACCAGAATCCAAGCGCGTCGAAGTGATGCCGGAACGACACCTGCATATTCAAAAGATCGATCACCATGGGCGCGAACGCCACCACCCGCGAATCCACCGCCGCCGTCGTCCACGTCGTCCACCCGCGCTTGCTCGCCCCCGTCACGACGAATTTGTCCACCGTGCGCGCACCGCCCGTCGCGCTCCCCATGAACGCCGTGACCGTATCCAACGCGCGAACCGCCGACTTCGTCATCGGCAACCGCGAAAGCCACTTCGATTCGCCCGTATCGAGAAACTTCCGCCAGCAGTACGCGATTTGCTCGTCTTCCGAGCGCGGTCCAAACGGATCTCCCGCAAACGTCAAAGGCTGGTTCGGAACTTGCCTGAGCCACGCCGTCACGGTTTGCGTGTCCAACGCCATTTGAACGAGCATCGAATCGTTCGACGTAGGTTCCGCGTTGCTGGAATTGCCGCTGGAGATGTAGAGGATGCCCGTCTCGTGCGAAACCACGTCCGGTACCGTGATGACCATGTAGTGTTCCCACAAGGTCCGGTCGACCTCGGCCAGTGTCAGCCAATTCTGGGAAGCCATATGAAACACGTAGTCCGTGTAACCCGCGTGCGGATACGTGTTCAGCAGGTTCCACGTATACGCCCCATCCGGCGCAGCCACATAATCATCGAGCGGCGTTGCCATCGCCCCTGGCGAGGCCGCAAACACCATGAAAATCACCGCAATCGACAACACACACTTGAACGCACTTCGTGACATCGCAGCCGCCCCCAATGGTTGACGTGATTCCCACAACGCACCCTATCACCCAAGTTCGCAACGGTCGGACCCAGCCAGCACCCGGCGTCAAATCACGCGAAAACCACGCCCACCGCGCCTCCGCAGGCTAACACCGATCCCCCCTATTGTCAACGCCCCCAAGCAATACGCCCCCCCGCAACACCCATCGCCCCAGCAAGTCTTCAGTCTTCAACCTTCTGACTTCTGACTACTCCCTTCTCCCTTCCCCCAAGTATAATGCCTGCTGTCCATCTCACGAAATCGAAAGGGGACGACCATGCGGTTCTTGGCAGTGCTATGCGTGTTGGGACTTGCCGCGCACGCGGGTGAGCTTGATGTGCTCGGGGGCCTCGTGGAAGGCCAGCCCGCGGCCACGATGTTGACGCGCTACTTGGACGGAATGGCCGGCAAGGTGTTCGACGCGCGGCGCGCGGGATTCGATGCCATGATCGCGACGCCCGAGAGCATCGCCGCGCACCAGAAAGGTGCGAAAGATTTCTATACGCAAACCCTCGGCGGCTGGCCCGAACGCACGCCGCTAAATCCGCGCAAGACCGGCGAAGGCCAAGGCGACGGATTTCGATACGAGAAGTACATCATCGAGACCATGCCGCGCGTGTACGTTTCCGGCGTGCTCTTCCTGCCCATGGGGGCCCCGGGGCCCTATCCGGGGGTAATCGTCCCCTGCGGACACAGCGCGGACGGCAAGGGAAGCGAGGCGTACCAGCGCTTGTCGATCCTCCTTGCGCGCAATGGCATCGCAGCCTTCATCTACGACCCCGAAGGCCAGGGCGAGCGCTACTACTTCTTCAAAGAAGACCGCAAGCCCCGCCTGGGCACGACGATTCACCATACCTTGGCCGGCACCGGGGCAATCCTCACGGGAACCAGCACCGCCGCGTACTTCATCTGGGACGGCATGCGCGCAATCGATTTCCTCCAGAGCCGCGACGACATCGTCAAAGACCGCATCGGATGCGCCGGCAACTCCGGCGGCGGCACGCTGACAAGCTACATCATGGCGATGGACGACCGCGTGACCTGCGCCGCGCCGAGTTGCTACATCACCTCGTTCGAGCGCCTGTGGGCAACGATAGGTCCGCAGGACGCCGAACAGGACATGTACGGACAAATCGCGGCAGGGTACGAACACGCGGACTTCGCGATCATGCGCGCGCCACGGCCAACCTTGCTGTGCACGGCGACGAGCGACTTCTTCGACATCACGGGCACGTGGACATCCTTTCGCGAAGCAAAACGCGCCTACACGCAGTTGGGATATCCCGAACACATGGACCTGATGGAAGCTCCCGGCGAACACGGGCTGGGCAAGGCACAGCGCGAAGCGATTCTCCGCTGGATGTCGCGCTGGCTGAAGGGCGTCGACGAGGTCATCGTCGAGCCGGACTTCCCGGTTCTCACCCCCGAGGAAATTCGGTGTTCGCCCGAAGGGCAGGTGATGTGGATGGAAGGCGCCCGCTCGCTGTTCGATGTGAACATCGATCGCGAAGGCCGCATGGCCCCGCAACGCAAGGCCTACTGGGAATCCACCCCAGCCCCCGATGCCCTGAACAAGGTTCGCGAGATGATCGTGGCGAAATCCTTCGACGAAATCGCCGCCCCCGCAGTCACGGAGACGGAAACGCTGGATCGCGATGCTATGTCCATCACCAAAATGACCCTGAGTCCCGAGCCGGGCATCGTGCTTCCTGCGCTGGCCTATCGCCCAAAGGGCGACGCAAAAGGCTGGGTGATTTACTGCAACAGCGCAGGCAAGGCCGCCGATGCGCAGGCGGACGGCCCCATCGAGGCGCTGGTGCGCGACGGCAGCGCCGTGTTGGCGGTCGACCTGCGCGGCATGGGCGAGACGCAAGGCGAAGAGAAATCGAGAGAGTGGGGCAACCTGATCGGCATGGGATGGCCCAACTACTTCCGTGCATATCAACTGCGCCGCTCGCTCGTCGGCATGTGGGTCGAAGACATCTGGGCGTGCGCCCGCTACTGCGCGGACCAAGCCCCGAAAGGCGCGCCACTGCGCCTCGTGGCCGTGAGCGGTGCTACAACACCCGCCCTCCACGCCGCCGCCCTGCGCGACGGGCTCTTCGAAGACGTTACCCTGCAAGGAGGAATTCCCTCATGGTCGGAGGTCGTGCACACGCCGCGCGCCAAAGGACAATTGATGAACACCGTCCACAACGCCCTCGCGGTCTACGATCTTCCAGACCTGAAACGCGCACTCTCCACGACACATTTGCAGGAAATAGACCCGAAAGTGGAAGTCTTCTAGAGATTGACTCTCCCAATCTGAAGACTCAAATCTGAAATCTCAGATTCCCTATTCCTGTCGGCCCGTGCCCGTCCGTGTCGGCCCATGCTCGTCCGTGCTCGTCCCTTGCTGTCCTTGAGGTCCCTTAGGTCCATTAGGTCCCTTAGGTCCTTGTGGTCAGCGCCCCTCAGCGCCCGTCAGCGCCCTGATCTCCGCCAAGAGTTGCAGCACCCGCGTCGTCAGATCTTCGCAAATGCGCAGCACCTCCTGCCCGCGGCCGCGCCGGAGCTCGATGCGGAGATGCGTCAATTCCCGCGCGAGCGGGATAACCTTAATTCCCCACTCCTTCGCGAGGTCGACTTTCCCACGGCTGATGAGCCTGCACAGCACCCCGTCGCACCCGCAGATGCCGGCGCTGGCCTCGATGATCTTGCTGCGCGTGTCGCGAATTGCCGTGCTCGTATACACGAGATCGAGGAGCATGTCGCGGGCCTTGTCCATGGCGGCGAGCGCATGCATGGGATCGTCGCTCAGGTTCTCGGCCAGGTATTCGATGGGTTCGATATTCAGGTTGTACGTCCGCGCAAGGCTGAGATTGAAAAAGAGCTGACGCCGGTCGTCTTCGATGAGCCGCTCGGCCATACGGTCACGCCAGAATCGCGCGGCCTGCGGCTCCGCGACCAGGAGCGCCCGCGCCTGCCCCGGAAACATCTCGAGGTGGCGGCTCCGCTGCATCGCCTCCCACGTGCGGTTCGACAGGAAGTCCGTCACATCGAAGATTTCCTTCCCCCGCAAGGCCTTCTCAGGGATCTCGATGTTCAAGCCCGACATGCCCCGAATGTCGTTCGAGACGATGTAGTACAGATTGAAGTCGGGCCCCTTCAATCGGAAATAGCTGGCCGGCTCCACGCCCTCCGGAAGCTGCACGTAATCCTGCGACGGCACGCTCGCGGCGTACCAGTCTTTGGGCATGAGGGCGGGCTTGGATGCCAGGAGCAGCGGTGCAAGAGCATTGAGCCGTTCCATGTTGCGGTCCAGCTCAAGCCACAGATCGCTGAAAGTCATGAAGGGCCCCGTCAAGGACCGCTGAATGCTCCCCAGTATCCAGATCGGGTCGTTGTGATACGCGTAATTGAACCAGCCCCGCGCGCCATGCGCGAATGCGAGGTTGATCATGAGGCGCAGCTCGGGGCACGTGCTCCATTCGGGCGTGTCCGTCGCATAAATGAACGACGGCCCCATCATCCAAAACTGCTGCCCGGGGCAAAGGGGGTAGTGGGCCTGTACGATTTCGCCGATTTCCCACGGACTGTGCGAAGAAAAATGGCTAATCCCCGCCGCGGAGAAATGGGGTGCATACAACGGGAACGTGCTCGGCTGCCTCGTGATGATGCTCACCGGATGATTGGGGTCGGCTTGCTCGACCATGGCTTTCGCCCGGAGCAGATTCTGGAAATCGCCCTCCGGAGGTTCGCGCCGCAGCATCCACGCAAGAATCGCAGGCGAGTCCGCGAACGGCCGGATCAGCGTGTCGACCGCGTCCTGCACCAACAAGGCGTCATCGCCCAGCGGAAAATCGTATACCAGGACAAGCCGCACGCCGAATTGTTCGGCGTAGTTCATGAGCTCGCGCCACTCGAATGGCGTCACCCCCGCAATGCTCTCGATCAGCAGCGTGTTGTGGTGATGCGTCACCACGTCTTCGAGGGCCAGCGACCAGTAATCCGACAACGAAATGCTGAGCAACTCGGCGTTTCTCCGCACCGTGTCCATGTTGAGGCAAACCCCAAGTGGCAGAAACTCCTCGAGGATCGGGTACTGCTTCGGTTTGGACAACGCATCGAGCTGTTCGCTGTCCTTTCGACACGCTTCCTGCTCTTCCCCGGAAAGCGCTCGGAACCGAATCGACGCAATCTCGAACGACTCGGTGCTGCGGGTCGTGGAGTACAGCCGCAGGATGATCGTGTCGATCGACTTCGGAAAGCCTCCATGCGGAACGAGGAGCGCCAGCGTCTTCCATTGGGTCGATCGCGGCAGGGCATCAACGTGAATTCCGCCCGGGTAGGTCCAAACCCAGGAAGGGAATGCATTCTCGCTCGTGCAGCGATACGTGATCTCGGCTACGGGCAGGCGCATGATATCCACCGGCAGGCGCTCGTCGGCCCACCCGAGCGACCCCAGCGGCACCCAGAAGCTCGGGTCGTCCGCGGGAATCGTGTCCATCTTGCGGACGTCCTCGAAGCGCCCCACCAGCCGCACCCCGTCGTCCGTGCGGGAACGATGAACCGGGATACGCTTCCATTCGCGGTCGGATGCAAGGTCTCGCGTGGTCCAGTGGGCAAGATCGTCGCCGGTGAACTCGATGTGATCAAGGCTGTCGCGCACGGAAGGGTCGGGGGCCTTCAAAATCGTCTTCAGATATCCGGAGTATTCGTAGAGCATGGCTCCCCTGGTGACAAATGGGAAAAACCCATCCATCGCTGCGTATCACGCAGTTCGTGTGCGGATTTGCTTCCTGCGCGTAAACACCTCGTCGACGCCGACGCCAATCAATATGGCGCTGCCGATAACAACATACTCCATTTGGCTCGGAATGCCCAAGATGACGACAATATTTCTCAGGAGCACAATCAGCGAGGCCCCAATGGCAATCCCCAAAATGTGGCCCGATCCGCCGCGCAAACTGCACCCCCCCAATACGGCCCCGGCAATGGCGTACAACTCGTAGAAGTTGCCGAAATCGCTCGACCCAATGGACGGCACTTTGAACGCCAGCAGGATCGCGGCCCAGCCGGAGAGCAGGCTGCACGCGACATAGGCGGACATCTTCAACCGGTCGGTGTGAACCCCGCTGAACCGGGCGCTTTCTTCGTTCGCCCCCAGGGCGAACAGATGCCTGCCTTGCGGCGAGAGATGCAAAAAGGCGCCAACAATCAGCGCCAACCCCAACAGGAACAGAAACGGGATGGGAATGTTCTCGAACACGAACCCCTTGCCCAAATCGCGCAACCCGGGGTAAGCGTCCCCGAACCCCTGGCTCCGGTCGCCCGTCAGAAAACGCGCGCCGCCCCGATACAAAAACAGGCCGCACAAGGTCACGATAAAGGGTTGGAGGCGAACCTTGGCGATCAGCACGCCGTGAAACGCGCCGATCAACACCGAGATGCCCAGCACCAGCGGGATCGCCAAGGCGGGGTGCATCCCGTGCCCGCTGTCCATCAACATGGCCAAAGAGCACCCAACGAGCGCGACGACACTCCCCACGGAAAGGTCAATGCCGCCCGTGATGATGACCAGCGATTGGCCGAGGCTGAGAATGCCGAAAAGGCCAATCCATGTGAGTTGATTGCGGATGTTGGCCACGCTCAGAAAACTGATGTGACCGTTCTCGCTGTGGCTATACTGCCACGCCGACGTCATGACCGCCAAAACCGCCAACAGCGCCGCCAGACCTAAAGCTTTTCTCACTTAGCGGCCAATCTGCTGGCTGAGCGTGGCGCGGAAATCCTCCACGTTCTCCGCCGTGATCGTCTTGACCGGCACGTAGATCTGCTTGCTCTCCGGGATGCCCGAGCGGTCGCCTTTCGCCAACTGATACAGCAACTTCACGCTCTGGAAACCAAACTCGAAAGGCTGCTGCACAATCGTGCCCTCAATGGCCTTCTGCGACACGCCCAGCAAAGTCGCCTCTTCCTCGTCAAAACAGACAATCTTCACCTGCCCCGATTTGCCGGAGTCTCGCACGGCGTTCAAGAGCGCGGGGCCGTTGTAGCTCCACAGCCCCACAAGACACGCCACGTCGGGATACTTGACGAGCGTGTCCTGCGCGTTCGACATCGCCTTCGCCCGATCCGTTTCGTCCGTGAGCGTGTCGATCACCGTAATGCCGCTGTCCTTGATCGTTTCCTCGATGCCCCGCTTCCGATCCTGCGCGTTCTGCGCGTCCAGCTTCCCCACGAACATCATGATCTTCCCGCCGTTCGGCAGCGATTTCTTCAACAGCTCGCCGGCCGCCACGCCCGCGTCGTAATTATTCGTCCCGATATAACACGCGCGGTTGCCCTCGGGGGCATCCGACTCCTGCGTCACGAGATTGACCTGGGCCGCAAAGGTACTCAACGTCTCGGT
>JBAZRU010000297.1:0-8148 GCA_041662805.1 Candidatus Hydrogenedentales bacterium
CTTTGCGGCTGTTCTCGTCGGCGCAGACCTCGATGTCCACACGCTTGACGGTCGGGAGTTTCTTCAGGGATTTCCGCAGGGCAGCTTCGACGGAATCGAGCTGGAAGCTGACGTTGCCTTGGGCGCTTTGGAAGGTGATGCGGCGTCCGCGGCGCAGGCCTCCGAAGGGAAGGATTGCCAGCAGGGCGAGCGCGGCGACGGCAAGGCCAATGCCGATGCGCCACATGTCGTTGTCCGGGACTTTGGCGATGAGCATGTCATACGCCGTGCTGATGGGAAGGGCAGCAAGGGCGGCTCCGGCGAGTACGATACCCACTCCGAATATTACTAGAATGGCGTGTTGAAGTAGCTTCATGGCGAGTCACCTTGCTCCAAGCTGGAGCGGTTGTACCCCAAACTGACTCAGAACACAATCAGGATACAGCAACGGCTGTCTCCGATCAGCGCCCTTTACCTACAAATTGATCCACCATGTCCGTGCTGAGTTCCCCTCGGCGGAACCGGTCGCTTTGGACAATACGCGCGCACAAGGCCGCGGACG
Organism: Candidatus Hydrogenedentales bacterium; assembly: GCA_041662805.1. Classification (GTDB taxonomy): domain Bacteria; phylum Hydrogenedentota; class Hydrogenedentia; order Hydrogenedentales; family SLHB01; genus JAIBAQ01. The sequence goes on from JBAZRU010000297.1 coordinate 542, forward strand.
TCTTCACGCCGACGACGGTGAACTCCTGCAACGCTCCGGCAAGGCGGTTGATTGCCTCATCGCGCGTGTTCCCGCGAGCGATCACCTTTGCCAGGAGGGGATCGTAATACCTTGGAACAGTGTACCCCGCGAAGAGGTGGCTGTCGACCCTGATCCCTGGCCCCCCGGGAATGTGGCAGCTCGTGACGACCCCCGGGCACGGGGCAAAGTTGGCGTCGGGATCTTCCGCGTAGACGCGCGCTTCGATAGCGAATCCTTCGGTCTTGACCCAGGTGCTCTTGAGGGGCTCGCCCGCGGCGATGCGAATTTGTTCCTTGACGAGGTCCATGCCCGTAACTTCTTCCGTCACGGGATGCTCGACTTGGATGCGCGCGTTGAACTCGATGAAATAGAACGACCCGTCCTGCGCGACGATGAACTCCGCCGTACCGGCGTTGGTATATCCGATGGCCTTCGCGGCTCGGAGGGAGGCCTTCGCCATCTTCGACCTGAGAGAAGAATTCAGGCGCGTGGACGGCGTTTCCTCGATCAGCTTTTGGTGGCGGCGCTGGACAGTGCATTCGCGTTCGCCCAAGCTCATAAGCCTGCCGTGCTCGTCGCCCAGGATCTGGAACTCGATGTGCCGGGCGCCCTCGATGAATTTCTCGATGTAGACGCCTGCGTCGCCGAAGGTGGCTTGGGCTTCGGCGGAGGCCATGCCGACCGCCTTCTGCAGGGCAACGTCGTTGTGGGCGATACGCATGCCTTTGCCGCCGCCGCCCGCGGACGCCTTCACGAGCACGGGGAACCCGATCTGGCGCGCGATGGCGAGAGCTTGCTCTCCGTTCGTGACGAGGCCTTCGCTACCGGGGACCACGGGAACGGCCGCGGCTTTCACTTTTTCGCGGCATGCCGATTTGTTGCCGCTGAGGGCAATCGCCTCGGGCGAGGGCCCAATGAATCCGATATTGCATTCACGGCACATGGCGGCGAAACGAGGGTTTTCAGACAGGAATCCGTAGCCCGGGTGGATGGCGTGGGCATCGCAAATCTCGGCAGCCGTGATAATCGCCGGCATGTGGAGATAGCTGTCTGTGGCCACGGGGGGCCCGATGCAGATGCTCTCATCGGCCAAGGAGGCGTGAAGGCAATCCTGATCGGCGGTGGAATAGACCGCGATGGACGTAATGCCGGATTCGCGGCAGGCGCGGATGATACGCACGGCAATTTCGCCGCGATTTGCTATCAGTATTCGTCGAAACATAGTAGGCGTATGGCGCGGCGTTATGCCGCGTCCAAAGGCCGCACCGCAAACAGGGGCTGCCCATATTCAACGGGTTCGGCGTTCTCTGCCAAGACCCGGACGATGACCGCACGGAATTTCGCGGTGACCTCGTTCATCAACTTCATGGCTTCGACGATGCAGACGGTCTGATCCATTTCGATGGTGTCGCCGACACTCACGAAGGGAGGATCGTTCGGCGATGGGGCGGCATAGAATACGCCGACCATCGGGGAATCGATGGTTATGAGGTCTTCTTCGCCCTCGGCGACAGCCGGGACGGCCGGGACATTTTGCGGAACGGAGACTGCCGGGGCGTGGGACGGCGCGATGGGAGCCACCGAAATCGGGGCCGCCATGGACGGCATGGCCGCGATAAGCGACTGCGCCGGGGCCTGAGGCGCCTGCCCTTTGGTCAACCGAATACGCCGGCCTTCCTCTTCGAGTTCGATCTCGCAGAGTTCGGACGACTCGAAAATGCTTATAAGTTCCCGGAGCTTATCGAGATCCAATGACTCGCCCTCCGTTGTGCCTGGATTGATACCCATATTCATTGGTATCAGGCGTTCACACGCTCGATGTACTCTCCGGTGCGCGTGTCTACTTTGACCACTTCACCCTCATTCACAAACAACGGGACTTGAATGACCGCACCGGTTTCCAAGGTAGCCGGTTTCGTGCCCCCCGTCGCCCTGTCTCCCTGCACGCCAGGATCGCACCGCGTGATTTGCAGGTTTACGGTAATCGGCATGTGCAATTTAATTACTTTGCCGTTGTAGAATACCAGATTCGCCGAGTTGTTTTCCTTCAACCAGAACTTGTTGTCCCCGACGGTCGCGGCGCCCACCAGGGTTTGCTCGTACGTGTTCGGGTCCATAAAGTGATAGAGGTCGCCGTCGGAGTAGAGGTATTGCCAAGTCTGTTCTTCCAGACGGACATCTTCCATCTTTTCGCCAGACCGGAAGGTGCGTTCGAGAACGCGGCCCGTCATGACGTTCTTGAATTTGGTGCGAACGAACGCGCCGCCTTTGCCCGGCTTCACGTGCTGGAACTCCACAATTTCCATGAGTTCGTTGTCTTGAATCACTACCAGTCCGTTTCGGAAATCTGCCGTCGAAATCATGTTCCTAAGACCCTTAGTTCCTTTGGTGCAGTCGTCAAGTTCTCGCATCCGGATTCGGTCACAACGACCAGGTCCTCGATTCGGACCCCGCCCAGCCCGGGCAGATAAATCCCCGGCTCGATGGTCACAACCATTCCGGGTTGCAGCACAGTATCGGACTCGACATTCAGCCGTGGCCCTTCGTGGATCTCAATCCCCACCCCGTGCCCCAAGCCGTGGCCAAAGTGCTTACCGTGGCCGCCCTCATCGATGGCCGTCCGCGCAATGGCGTCAACGTCGCGGCCCCGCATGCCCGGTTTCAAGGATTCCAGGGCCTTGCGTTGTGCGGTCAGCGTGAGGTGGTAAATCTCCTCGAACCACAAGTCGGGAATGCTACCGAACGCATAGGTTCGAGTCAAGTCGGAGCAGTAGCCGTCTAAGCGGCACCCGAAATCCAGGAGAATTATGTCCTTTTCCCGAAGCACGGCAGGCCCGGGCTGACCGTGGGGCAGGGAAGTTCTGGAGCCGAACAGGGCAATCGTGTCGAACGAGGGTCCGGTCGCGCCACGGCGGCGGAAGCCGTACTCGAACAGGGCGGCCACCTCTTGCTCCGTCTGGCCCACGTGCAACTGACCAGTGACTTCCTCCAAAACGGACTCGGCGAGCGCCTGCGCGGCCCGGACGGCCTCCACCTCGGTGGCGTCCTTGACGCGGCGGCCCGCAAGCACGATGTCGTCGACTTCTTTCAGTTCACGCGAGAAGGTCTTTCGCAGCGCCCGGAGCTCGGCGACAGTCACGTAGGAAGGTTCGAAGGCGGCGGTCTTGACGCCGAGGGATTCGAGGCGCTCGCCGGCGCGGGATTGCAGGGAGCCGTTCAACTGCTCGATCGCGAAGGCGGGGTCTACCATCTCGCTGGCCTGCTCGATGTAGCGGAAGTCGCATAGGAACTGGGCTTCGGTGGGTGTGATGACCACGGCGGACGTTGTGCCGCGAAACCCGGTGAGGTACTGATTCGTGGGTGGGGCGAGGCTGACGAAGGCATCGCAGCCAGCCTCGGACATTCGCATGCGGACGGCCTCGATTCGGGTCATCCTGCGTTCCTTTCCGTGATACGGCGGGTCGCTTCGGCTTGCATTTCCTCGGCCTTCTTCTGCACGGAAGCGGCTTCGCTTAGAAGGGTCTGCCCGCGCTTATGATCGCCGGCCTTTTCCAGTTGCTCGCCGTACTCGCGCAACCGGCTCGCGAACTCGAAGTAGACGAGCGGACCTTCTGGATAGAGCTCAAGCGTGTGCCTGAACTCTTCCAATCCTTGGTCGTAGTAGCGAAGCTGGCTGACCGATTCTTCGACCGAACCGCGACGCCAGAGGCTTCGGCCCAAGAGGTTACTGTATGGGACTTGTTTGGGGCTTCGCCGGACGCATTCGCGAGCCCAGTCCAGGCACGCGTCGGCGTACTTGAGTTTGTCCTTGGGGTCGCTGGCCTCGTTGTAGAGCACGTCATACCAAAGCCAGATGTGCGAGGCCATTTCCGGGTTGTAGGGCCAGGTTCCATCGGACTCTTTAATCAGTTCGAGGAGAAGCGGTACGCGCTCGAGCGTCTTCTTGCGCGTGTCGGCGATGTCGTTGAAGACCAGATAGGTGTCCCGGGGGGGCGTTTCGCCGGGCGCCAACGGGCGCATTTGGTTGCCGGTAGGGCTTGTGCGTTCATAGAGCTTCCCGAGACTCTCGCGGTCCGTCTGGTCGGCAAACAGCAAAGAGGCCATGCGGTCGGGTATGGCGACCGGCTGGGTGGAGTCTCCGGCCAAGGCCCTGGCGCGCTGGCAGATGAACTTCACCCCCTCCAACCGGGTCTTGCAGACTATCTCGTCGCCGACAAGCCGCTGCGGCATCGTGGCTTGATATCCCAAACCGGCGGCTAGTCCGCCGACGACTAGGACCGCCACGCCCGCGATGGGGGAATAACGCTTGGCGATGGCGGCATCGCCGGGTTGCGACGCGCGCGCATAGAAGAGTCCAGCCATCAGAAATGCCAGGGCCGCAAGGCTGGGGTTGGCAAAGTTGAAGTCCACGAGCGAATGAAGCACGAAGGCAATGACGCCGGCGAAGATCCCGGCCAGCATCCAGCGCTCCGGGGCGCTCTCCTCCGCCCGAATCCTCAGCACGCCCCACACAAAGAAATAGACCCAGAAACCGGTAAACAGCAGGAATCCGAGGATGCCGGTTTCGCATAGCGCCTGCAGGAAATCATTATGGGCCTGTTGGACATCGCCCGCGCCGAGGTACTGGTAGAGGGGATATACCGTCCCGAAATTGCCCAGTCCAACCCCCGTCAGGAAGTTGTCCGCAGCCATTCGGATGCCCGACCCCCAGTAGGAAAAGCGGAGGAAGGCGGTCGCGGGATTCATGAACTGGGCGCGCGAGGGATTCTCGCCTTTCACGTCTAGCGATGTTGTAGGGAGCGGCGGACCTTGCGACCTAGTTGTCACCGGGGCTTGTTGTGCGGAGGCTGGCGCGGGAATGACCGTCAGGGCGGCGCAGGCGAGAAACGCGCCGAGGCACAAGAGCGCAACGGCGGCGCGTGCGGCCGATTTCACTCTGCCGCGCCGAGGCAACTTCGCGCCTGCGACCAGCCAGGCTAGAAGCGCCAAGCCGCCAAGGGCTGCCAGCATGCCTCCGCGAGAATAGGTGATCATCAAACCGAAGGCCTGAAGCAGCGCAAATAGGGCCATGCCACCGCACTGCACGTAGAGCAGCCAGATGGCCAGGCCGTGGCGGCGGCAGACGGAATTGGCGTACCAGCCCAAGGCAAGCGGGGCGACAAGACAATAGAAGGCTGCCCGGACCGGGTGGCTGAACATGCCTTCGCCGGGAAACACGAAGCCCATGTAGAACGTGAAATAGCAATAGAGCGCGAGAAACGCGACAACGGCGGTGATGATTCCGGTCAAGCGGGCGTTGGACACGCCCTCAACAGGAGACGCTTTCGCCGAGCCTGAGTCGTGAGTCGTCCTCAAGGATGCGCGCAGGCGGAGAAATGCGCTTACGGCGGCGCCCACGGCAATGGGGATTCCGGTCAGAATCCAGCAGGCAAGGGCATTGGCGAAGAGCAGCGAACCGGTGGCACGATTGCTTTCCAAGCGGCTCTTAATATCGGCGGTCATTTCGGACGTGCCGAAAAAGCGCTCCAGGGTTGTTGGGTCGTTGGCGATTTGGACGCGGGTGGCGGGCATGACGTAGCTGATGTGCAAGTGACTCCACAACGTCTCTGCGAAGGACGTCACGACGAAGAAGCCGAGCACGATGGCCACGGCGCGCCGGGAGCGGATGCCGTTGATCGCGACGAAGAAGAGGAGAAAGTGGCCGGTGAGGATCAGCAGACTTCGGTAGGTGGCATCCTTCTGGACGGTGAAGGCGCTCAACACGAAGGCTGCGGCCAAGAATGCGGCGAAGATTCCCGTGGGTATAACGAAGCGGATCGGCTCGCGGGCGAACAACAGCCTCGACGCCAAGAGTGCTATGAGGATGACGTAGCCCCACAGAAAGGTGAAGTTGGTGTCGGGGAAGGTGATGCCGTCGTACCACGGGCGGAAGAAGATGAGCACGCCGAGTCCGAGGGCGTAGACCAACTCACGCACGGACGCACCGTCGCCAAGCCAACTTCCCAAGCCAACTGGAGCAGCGGGCGAACTCGACGCCTTTACCGCCTCGTCTTTCTTGTCTTTTGTCATGCTCAGTCGTTGTTTTCCCGTTTCTTGCCGGAGTTCATCAGCAACACAATGAGGCAATATACGCCAAGCGCCTGGGCAATGATAATCATCGTCCCGGCATAGTCGACGTGCGGCAGCAGGGCGGCGCCCAGTCCGGTCACCGCGCCGACGAGATAGATGAACTCGACGGCGTGGTGGGGCCGCATGCCCAGCTCCACGAGCCGGTGCGAGAAGTGCCGCTTGTCGCCTTTCATAATCGATTCGCCGCGACGCCACCGGATATATACAACGCTCAGGGTATCAAAGATGGGGACACTGAGTGCAAGCAGGGGGGCGGCCAAGGCGATGCGCGACGGGGTGGTTTCGTGGGCGTAAAAGGTCCCCAGGACGGCGACAGATGCGAGGATATATCCGCAGAACATGGCGCCGGCGTCGCCCATGAAGATACGAGCGGGGTTGAAGTTGTGATACAAGAAACCGGCGACGGACCCGGCGAAGACCATCAGGAGCACGCAAATGAAGGTTTGGCCGCTGGGGAGGATACATGCGAAAAAGGAGAGCGTCGCGATGATGGATATGCCGGCACTTAGGCCGTCCATGTTGTCGAGGAAGTTCATGGCGTTGATCATCATGACGACCCAGAAGATGGTGGCCGCCGCGGCGAGAAGGGGGTATTCATTCAAGAAATCGACTTGGATTCCGGAGAGGACAAGCACCAGCGCGGCGGCAATTTGCCCGATAAGCTTCATCTCGGGGCGCAGGGCAACGAGATCATCGAACACGCCGAGGATGAAAATGATGGCCCCGCCCGCGAAAAGGCCCGAGAGCTTGATGGCGGCTTCCGTGCCGGAGCCTAGGAAGGACAACACGTTGAGTTGAATCCACTCGACCCCGAAGCCGTGCATAGCGGTCAAGGCGAGGACGTGGATACCGATGACGAGATTGAAGGTGACCCAGATCGCAACGCCTCCGAGCAAGGGAACGGGTTGTTTCTGCATTTTGCGTTCGCCGGGGTGGTCGAGCACCTTCCAGCGAATGGCAAAGATGCGCACGAAATGAGTGAGGATAAGCGAAATGACGAATGAAACGCCCAACGCATAGGCGAATATCGAATACCAGTTGACGTACCAGTTCTGCATAGAATCCCGCTCGGTCTGCTCCCCTGTGACGCGCGAAGGGGAGATATTAACTCATATCGCGCCCCCCTTTTTCCATGGCGCTGTACTACGTGAGCCGAGCATGCCAAGCGCAAATGCTCCGCTGGATTCTTATAGGTCCAAGACGCGGTCCATTCGCTTGGTGATCTCCGCGAATTGGTCGCGGCTAGCGCCCGCTGCCTCGACGGTGGCCCAGCCGGTGAAGGCGATGGCATTGAGCTCGCGGCGCAGTGCGGCGAAATCCACTTCGCCGTCGCCGAGTTCCACGTCGAAGCCTTTCAGGGGGCCTTCGTTCATCATTCGGGTGCGGCTGAAGTCCCGGATATCGAGTTTCTTGATGCGATTCCCGAGAATAGGCACCCAATGTTCGGGCCATCCGTA
>JBAZRU010000298.1:0-8147 GCA_041662805.1 Candidatus Hydrogenedentales bacterium
CCCAGACGCCAGGAAGACCATCCCGATGGAGACTTGAAACAGCGCTTTACCGAAGGCTCGCTGTTCGTCGATTGACGCAGACAGCCAAGGCAGAAAGTCAAGGAAGAACATGAGGCCGAGGCATAGTCCCAGTCCAAATGTAGAGAACAACACGAGAATTGAGTTTAGTCTTACTTTTCGTGAATTCTCAGGGAAGAAGCCTTCCTTCATGCTGGTGTCCTCGCGGTGACTGTTCGGCGCGTCCTGCTTGTAGCCATCGCGTGTCTCCGTGACTCCAGCCGCGGATGAATGCCTGCTCTCGCTGGAGACGAGTTGAATAGTACCCTTTTGCTCTAAACTCCGCAATGACGGATGCGCGAGGAGAGTATCCATACTCAGCACTTCTCCGTGCTTGTCTCACGGTAGACTTTCGAGATTCGTGATTGCGAAAACAAGCATGGGGAGAGGGGAGGCTAGACGTTGCCTGGGCAACCCTCGGGGCCGCTTTCGGGGTTGGCGCAAGAGCCTTCGCGCGCGCAGCCATGGCAATGGTGGGCGAGGTGTTGGAGCATGTCGCGGTCGGGCGCGGCGCCCGGTGTTTGGCGGCGAACCCACTCCTGCGCGCCCACCCAGAGAAGGGTTAACGTTACGACGCCGCCGACGCCAAACAGAAGGTGCTGCCACATGGTCAGAGCGTGCCTAGTCCGGCGAATCCCATAAATGCCATGGACAGGATTCCCGCTACCATGAGGGCGATGCCGGTTCCTTTGGCGATGGAGGGGACATCCGCCAGGTTGAGCTGCTCGCGAATGCCGGCCATGATGACCAGGGCCAACGTGAACCCCATGCCCGAGCCCAAGCTGAAGACCATGGACTGCGCGAAGTTGTATTCTCGGAAAGTCTGGAACATGGCCACGCCCAACACGCAGCAGTTTGTCGTGATGAGCGGAAGGTAGATGCCAAGCGCGCGAAACAGCCCTGGGCTGGATTTCTTGATAAACATCTCGACCAATTGAACGGTGGCGGCAATGACGACGATATAGGAGATGATGCGGAGGTATTCCGCGTGCCACTTGATGAGCAAGAGATTTAGCCCGTAGGTCATGCTCGAGCTTACCAGCAGAACGAAAATCACTGCCACGCCCATGCGAAACGCCGTGTCGAGTTTTCCCGAGACTCCGAGAAAGGGGCAGATGCCAAGGAACACCATGAGCACGATATTGTTGATGATGAACGAGTCGATGAAGATGAAGAGCAGCGAAGTCTGACTCATGACGTAGCTTCCTTGTCGGCCTTGATTCTCATTTTCCGCTCACGCCAGAATCCGAAAAGAAGCAGCCATGCTCCCAGCGTCAGGAACCCTCCGCTTGGCAGCAGGAAAATTACCCACGGCTCGAAGGAGGACCCCAGTACGTTGACTCCGAGGAGTGTCCCGCTGCCGAGAAGTTCGCGCACGCTGCCCAGGCAGAGCAGTGCGAAGGTGAATCCAATGCCCATGCCGAAACCATCGAGGATGGATTTCCAGACCGTGTTCTTCGACGCAAAAGCCTCGGCGCGTCCCAGGATGATGCAGTTCACTACGATCAGCGCGATGAACGCGCCCAAGGCCTTGTACAAGGGAATGCTCACCGCCTTGATGATGTAATCGACCATGGTGACGAACGTCGCGATAATCAGGATGTATGTTGCGATCCGGACTTGCTTCGGCACAATCTTCCGCACCATCGCGACGAGGGCATTGGACATGACCAGCACAAAGATTACCGAGAGCCCCATGGCCAACGCGTTCTTTACGGAGTTCGTAATGGCCAGGGTCGGACACATGCCCAGAACCTGAACGAACACGGGATTCTCTTTCCAGAGTCCGTTCAGAAGGACGTTCATGTCGTCCGAGCGCGCTTTAGTTTCGTTCATTTCGTCCCTGCCTTCGTGATCATATCCAGATTCTTCTCAATCAGTGGCACAAATCGCCGGGCTCCATCGTTCAGGATTCGCCCCACGGCCTTCGAGGAAATCGTCGCACCGGAGATCGCGTCGATTTGCCAAGGCAACGCCTTGGTGCCGTGCTTGACCGTGACCACCGCGTTTGCAGGCGCGTCTCCCGCCGCATTCAGCTTCACGTCCAACTCTTTGAAGTTTTCCTGGAACGCGGCGTCGGCAATGATCTTGTCGCCAAGACCTGGCGTCTCGCGGCAATCCAGGACCTTGAAACCGATGATGGCTTTTTTCTCGGGCGAATACGTGTAGAGAACGCGTATCACATCGGCATACCCGCGCCCACTCCCTTCGATGGCTACCCCCAGTAGCTCTCCCGAATGGCTGTATCCCGCGAAGAGTTTGGGCAGCGTGCCCTCCGGCGATTCCAACTGGGTTAGCGTTCCCGAATCGTCCACGGCGAGTATTGCCTGGGACTGGGCCTTTGGAATGACTTCAAAAACCGACTCTCGGACTATCGTGGCTTGGTTGTGCTGAATGGCCGGCAAGGTTAGTTGGTACACGACGACAATCAGCAGCCCGCAAATCGTGCCGACTCCCGTCATCACGCCGACCATGTGCAGGCTGTTTCCCGAGTCCACCTTTACCGGAGGTACCGCTTGTTGCACGTCCGCCGTCATTTGTTGCGAAGCTCCCGATGCGTTCCGTATACGCGTGGCTGAGTATACAGGTTGATAAGCGGCGTCATGGCATTTCCCAGCAGAATCGCGTACATGATGCCCTCCGGTAGGCCGCCCAATACGCGAATCGTTACGGTAACTGCTCCGATGAGCGTTGCGTATATCCACACGCCACGCGGCGTAAAAGGCGACCCGACCATGTCGGATGCCATGAAGACCGCTCCCAGCATCATTCCACCCGAACAAAGCGTGAAGAAGGGGGGAGGATACTTGTCGGGCGCGAGGGCATAGAAGAGCGCGCTCAACAAGAACGCGCTCGAAATGACTCCCACGGGAATGCGCCAATCCATCATCTTCCGATACATGAGATATGCGCCGCACAGGAGAATGAGGAAAGCGGATGTCTCCCCCGTCGAACCTGGCGTCATTCCGAAAAACAGGCTGCTGAAGGACGTGTTCACGTGTTCGAACTTCATCATTGTCAATGGCGTAGCCCCCGAGAAGCCATCCACGGAAAGCGGGTGAATGTACCCTGCCGCGGTCTCCGCCTTCATGAACGGAAGCGACAGCGTAGGAAGCAGTACGTGAGAAAAGCGGTCCGTTGACCAAACCGAAGGCCAAAGCGCGGGACTCCACGTCGTAATGGCAACGGGAAATGCCGCTTGCAGGAATGCGCGGCCGACCAGCGCGGGATTGAAAGGATTCTGCCCCAGTCCTCCAAACAGTGTTTTGCCCAGTGCTATTGAGACAAAACCGCCCACGGCCGCCATCCACAGCGGAAGGCTGGGGGGGAGGGTCAACGCAAGCAAGATTCCGGTAATCAGCGCGCTGTAGTCGCCGACCGTCGACTCTTTACCCGCGATGCGGCAGAAGAAGTGTTCCGTCAGCACGCACGCCAGGGGCGCCGTCAAAATGAGAAGAAATGCGCTCAATCCGAATGTGAAGACGGCAAACGCGCACACTGGAATCAGCGCGTAGACGACATTGAGCATGATTGCGTCGGTGCTTGTCGCGGCTTTGAAATGGGGGGAGGTATTCAACTCGATTGCGCGAACGCTTACGCTCATGACGCAGACGCCTTTCTATCGCGAACGACTGACTTGGCCACGCGAAAGTGTTGCACAAGCGGGATGTTGGACGGACATACGTACGAGCAGCAACCGCACTCGAAACAATCCATGAGGTGAAAGCTCTCCACCATCGTGTCGAATTCCTGTTTTCTAGCCAGCAGTCCCAATGTCGAAGGGTTCAAGTGTATGGGGCAGGCCTGAACACACGAGCCGCATTTGATGCAGGCGTATACCTTTTCGTCGCGCGCCAAGCGCGAGTCGCCCCTGGGAAATGCAAGAATGCCCGTCACTCCTTTGGTTACGGGAACATCCAAGCTGCCAACGGTAGTGCCCATCATCGGACCGCCCAGAATCAACTGGGCGTCGGTCTTGCTGAAGCCCACTTGTTCCAGCACGAACCTTAGCGGCGTTCCCAGTGCCATCAGATAGTTTCCGGGATGCTGCACGGCGGGGCCCGAGACCGTGACCACGCGCTCGATCAATCCTTGCTTGCGGGGAAGCAATTCTCCAATCTGCGACAGCGTGGCCACATTGAAGACTGCCACGCCGACATCAATGGGCAACTTTCCCGAAGGCACCTCCCGATTGAGGAGGGCCTTTGCCAGCATCTTCTCGGCCCCTTGCGGATACTTCGCTTCAACGATTTCGATGGTAACGTCCAGGTTTGCGGGTTTGCATTGACGTAACCGTTCTACCGCGTCGAGTTTGTTGTGTTCGACGCCGATGATCACGCGTTCCGCTCCCATCGCACGCTTGACAATGCGAATCCCTTCGTACATGTCGCCGGCCCGCTCCAGCATGACGCGATGATCGGTCGTGAGATAGGGTTCACACTCGCACCCATTTACGATGATCGTGTCGACGTTCTTGCCTTCAGGCACCGCAAGCTTCACGTGGGTGGGAAACGCCGCGCCGCCCAGCCCTACCACTCCGGTGTTCTGGACGGCTTTGACAATCTCCGCAGGTGTCATGGTGTCCACGTCCACGTGGGTTCCGTAGAGAATCTCCTGGCTTGCCCCAGGGTATTGCCGAACGAAGATGGCGGGACTCATACCGCCGCGCACGTCGCGGGCAAGGCCGATCTTTTTAACCACGCCCGACACGGGCGAGTGCATCGGAACCGAGACGAAACCGCCCGCTTCCGCGATAGGTTCGCCGCGCACGACTTCTTGACCTTCGCGCACGATGGGGCGCGAAGGCGCGCCAGTATGTTGCGACAATGGAATGATGAACTCAGGAGCGAAAGGGAGCCTGCGAATTGCCTTCGCTTGGGTCAATTCCTTCGATTCTGGGGGGTGTACGCCATGGGAAAAGGTTTTCCGAGCACCAGACCCAAGGAATTGCCACATATACCAGCCTCGCTCTTTCGTGCATCGGCGCACCTCCGGTAAGGAGGTGCGCCGATGTGAACAATTCGCCTAACCTCGCAAGCGGATGCCCTAACCGTTGTACTTCGCGGCCCGCTTAATCAATTTCTCAACATCTTTTTCGGAAGAGTCCTTTGGAGAACCGGGTTTGATCGCGCGTGCCGCGCATTTCTCCGCCGCCTTCACCAGATCGCGGAACGGACCGGCCTTCTCATCCTTGATGAATGCCTGCTTCTTGTCGTTCCAGGCAAATACCTTCGGATTGACAAGCACACACTCTCCGCATCCCGTGCATGCCGTTGAATCTAAGGAAGGTGACATGTGTCCATCTCCTGAAGCCTTTGCCGCTGGCGCGGGCTCTTGTGTTGTGCTTCCCGTCTCTTTTGCTTGAGGCGCGGAATCTGACATCGGAACACTGGTAAGCATTGCAGTGGGGAGGGGCGAGCCATTGCTCGCGCCACCGCCCATAAGCTGAATCAGTCCGGCCGTGAGCTGTTGAACCGCTTCCATTTTGGCTTGCGTCTTCAGCGCATCCACGTCCACGTCCTTTCCAACGCCTGCGAGCGAACACAGGAGCATCCAGAAGTCGCGGCGGTCTTCGCACGCCAGAATCAGCGGCTCGGCAACGATGACACGCGCCAACCGGTTTCTCTTGTCCACGGCCCAAACGAACGGGAACTTACCTTCCCGGTCATCCTTGCTCAACTCCAGGAACTCGGCGACGGGCACCATGTTTTCGTTCCACGTGTCGCGCGGAGCAGTCTTGAAGTGCTTGCGGAACCGTGCTTCCGTGATGGCGAAGTCCGCGAAGGTCAACGGAAGCTCCATCTTGCCGGGTTCGCCGTTCTCATCCACGTATGTGAGTGTGTACGTCGGCCACATGGCTCCGCCCGCCGGGTTGCCGTCGAGATTCAGGCATTCGCCCCACGTCTTGCCCAAGTCGGGATTGAAGGTGTAGACCGGATACGCGCGCGATTCGAGTGCAAGCTTGGCTTGGTGTTTGCCCAAGTCGTCCGCGATGCCATGTTCCGGCATGCAGGGACAGTGGACATTGAACAAGGCAGGCCGGCGTGAATTCAGTCCGCGGATGAATCCCTCAATGAGGTGCGACGTATTGGCCACACTTCCTTGAAGGATGTAGCTTGTGCGGTGCGCCATTGCGATAAGTCCGATTTCCTTGCGGATCTCCTCCTTGCCTTTGTGGGCTTTACCGTACTGGGCCATGTCCGAAACCTGTCCGGTAAACCCGGACGTACACGCTTGGCCACCCGTATTGGAATAGACCTGCGTGTCGAGCGCCACGACGCGAATCGGCTTCCCTGTCATCATCATACGCGACAGATTCTGGAACCCGATGTCGTACAGCGCCCCGTCTCCCCCAATCGCCACCACCGGCGGGCACAACAGGAACTCTTCATCCGTAAACTTCGTCCAATCGAAGTACTTGAACTCGGCGTCGTGCAATTGCGGCTTGTAACTCCCGGCAAGCTCCAACTCCGCCATGCGAATGGCCTTGAATCCTTCGGCCATCTTCAGCATATGTCCTTCGTACAATCCCAGCGCCATGGACGTGCTGTCCTGGAACAAGTGATTCGTCCACGGGAACGGATACGGATTGAAGGGGAAGGTCGATGCCCACACCGACGTACATCCGGTGCTGTTCACCATGCCGAGCGGCGCGCGGCCATTGCCCGTAATCCCCTTTGTATACTGCCACTTGAGGTGCTTGAGCTTTGCAAGGAGCTGCGTCGTCCGCTTCAGCCAATCGCTATCGAGCGGCACGCTCACTTTGCGCGTATCGAGCGCTGCTGTCAGATTCGACAATGTCAGGTCTTGGTCCTTCAGCGTGGTAATGGCCGAGACCATGGCGCTCGTGTCGCCAACGTCGACCGACTCTACCAAGCGTAACCGAATGTGCTTCTCCAGACCCTGGATGAGTCCGTCGATCTTCTCCAAGTGGGTCTTTACGCGCGGTTGCATCAGGGCCTCGACCGTTGCGGTGAAGATGTGAATGACGGTCTTCTCCACGCACCCGAGGCATGCGCCGTCGCCGCCGACCATGCTCTTGTAGCAGTCTTTATCCAACAGCAAGGTCTCAAGGGCGCCGATGCCTTCATCGAGGTCGTCGATGCGCACGTACTCTTTGGAAGTGTTCGGCAATGCCAACCAGAACTCCCAGTTATTGCGCAATGTCTCGACAGTCTCCGGGGTCTGCACCTGAATGTGAAGGGCATTGTCGGGACACACTTGAATGCACTCCCTGCATCCCTTGCAGGTGTACGGGTCGACGGTGATGGAAAGAAGTCCGCCGCTGCCTTTCGCTTCCTTCTCCTTGACCGAGAAGAACGGCTTCGTGATGGCGAACTTGTAGTCCTTGAGAATCTCGTGAAGGCTTTGAAGTTCGGCGGCCAGTTCTGCTTTGTCCGCTTCCGGCACCGCATACTCGTTCTTGGTGGCTTCGATGGCTATCGAAAGGTAGGCGTCTACCGAAGCTTCTTCATTGCCTGCGTTCATAAGGTCGCGTAGCTTGCGTTCCAGCACCGGCACGGCTTTCCGCGCGTGCAGAACCTTGCGGCCGCTGTTCTCAATGACCGTTACCGCCGTGTTGAGAATCTCCGAGACGCTGTTCACGAGGCCTGGAATTGCGGAATCGGGGCAAATCGTCCAGCACGATCCGCAACCGGTGCACTTCTGCGGATCCCAAATGGGATGATCGAAGCGAATTCCCGTCATGTCGCGGAACACGCCCGTCGCCGCGGGAATGAAGCTCAACCCGATGAACGGATCCGTGAGGTTGTCGCCACCTTTGCCCGTGGCATAGAAACTGCCGGTCTGTTCCCAGAACCGGTGAATATCCGTCGTGGCCGTTTCGCTGGCAGACGACCGCTTGAGCATGATCGGCATCGCCACGGCTTTGCGGACCGCATCGGACTGATCCTCGCTCGCGACCTTGTCCTTAATCTCGAACGATTCCGTGAATCCACGGCGCACGACCTTCACGTTGTCGTCCACGACACGCCGGCCTTTTTTGCCGAACTTGTGCTCGAGTTGATCCTCGATCGCCTTGAACAAGGTCTCTTCCGTGAGATTGGCCTGCTTCATGACCGGCGATGCTT
>JBAZRU010000299.1:0-8138 GCA_041662805.1 Candidatus Hydrogenedentales bacterium
GATAGCGCTCAAGGTCGCCGGGAATGCCCACTGGTTGATGCCTGGTAGCATGCGCTGTCTCCCCCGTTGCGTTGATTTCTGGGCCATGCCGAACCACGAGTATACCCTCTGGCAAGGCGGCCGCGCATCCGGTAAGGGCAATCGCACTGGAACCGCAAGGGCGTCCAAGGTAGGGCGCTTTCGCCGAAAGCGCCAAAGGTTCCACCAAGACTTTGTAACGGAGGAATCCCCTCCGACTATAATGTATGCGTGACCTGTACGAAGACCGTACGTACCCATTTTTTGCCGGCTAGGAGGCTTCCCATGATATCGCGACGTTCCGCCGCGTTCTTCGGAGTTTGCGTAGGGCTTCTTGCGGCCCTCTGCTTCTCCGGCTGCAACCTCGACGGCGTTACCATCAATTACTTTGAGTCCGTCGGCAGCGACAACGTGCCCGACTTTCCCGACGGCGGAGACGGCGGGAACGATGACGGCGGCAACGACGACGGCGGCGGTAACGACGGCGGTGGCGGCGATTCGACCGACAACCGCTTCGCGGGCACTTGGATTGCCTCGTACGGCGACGACTTGCCCGAGGGCAGCGGCCAGCGCCAGTACGCCGCGCGCATGACCCTTCAACAAAGCGACGCCGTGATCACCGGCACCGGCCAGATGCACCGGTTCTTCAACACCGGCTCCGCGGCCTCGGATGGGACCGCATTCGCCGTCAACATCACGGGAAGCGCCAGCCAAGACGACGCGACACTCACCTTTGCCGCGGCCGCGGGCAAGTTCCTCAATCCTCCCCAATTGACCGTTCGGCTCACAGGCAATCGCCTCGACGGTGTTTTTGTCGAGCGCTCCGCGAACTTGGTCGTGGACCGCTACGGCCACATGACCTGGCGCAGAGTGTCGGGCACGGACATCGACGGCCCATGGGTGGCCGCTTTCCACGATGACGTTGTTCCCGCCGGGGCCTTTCCCGCCCGCGACCGCACCGCCAGCATGACACTCGCGTCCGCGGATAGCGCGATTACAGGTATCGCGGAATACGTCGAACAGCAGCCAGGCGATATACCGGAAACCGTCACCTTCACAACCGCCGCGGGCACGCTCCAGAACTCCCAACTGAAACTCACCCTGACCCCGGCCGATCCCGCCGACGGCGTGGTCGATTGGTTTGGCTTTCACCTCGGCAACTACTTCGTCGGCGCCTATGGCCAGTTTAATGGCACCGACCTCGCCCGTTTCGGCCACGCGACGTGGTACCAGTCTCCGGCGAGTCCGCAACCGTCGTCCTTCCAGAAGACGTGGGTCAGTTCCTTCCGCGACACCGCGGCCACCGGGTCCCTAAAACCCGCCGACTACTTGCTCGTGACCAACGGACTCACCGACGACGGAAACACCGTGACGGGCTCGGTCTCGTTGCTGGACGAAAGCGAAGTCTCGCCCGCGTTCCAGTCCTACACCATTCAGAATGGCGTGGTGACGGGAAGCAAAATGACCTTCGACATGGTCCGCTCGGGATTCCGGTTCTCGTGGACGCTGCAGTTGGCCAGCTCGATGCTCGTCGGTTCGTACCAGCAATTCAACAGCGTGGACCAGTTCCTCAGCCGCGGCGTGGCGACATGGCGCTCCGGGTCCTCGTCCTACACGGGCCTGACCGGGATCTGGGCTAGCTCGTTCTTTGATACCTATACGTCAAGCGCCGAAGAGAACCGCGCGAGCCAATTGGCGGTGGTCAGCATCACCAACATTTCCAGTGAAGGGGCCATCACGGGCACCGGCTTCCTCAAACTCGCCAACGAATCCAACCGCCGCCAGTTCGTGGTTTCGGGCACGGTCGCAACCGACCCGATTCGCATCGATTGGAGTGGGGGCGGCCTGTTCGGCGCAACGTCATGGCACGTCCGCCGCGTCGGCTCCGCCCTCTGCGGAACCTACACCAACTTCGCCTCCGATAACCAGACCATCGAATTCCAGGGCAGCGCCACGTTCGTGAAATAAGCGACCACTCCACTCTGCACGCCGCGAACGTGACGTGATACACTCTCCGCTCTCTCGGAAAGGAGCGCGGGGAAGATTTCACCCAACACCCGCATACGATTCGCCGCATGTTTCAATCGTTCATCACCCCAGGCATTCCCTGGGCCGTCTTTTGGCTTTTCGTCGCCGTTGCCATTGTCATTCAAGGCATCAGCAAATCCGGCTTCGCGGGCGGAGCGGGCATTCTTTCGCTCCCACTCATGATGCTCGTCATGCCCGTCGACAAAGTCAGCGCCACCCTGCTGCCCCTGCTCATCCTGTGCGACTTCAACGCCATCTACCACCACCGCCACAACAAAGCGTGGGACAAGATTCTCGCGGTTTACATCCCCTCCATTTTCGGCATCGTCATCGGCGCATACGTTTGGTGGCGCATCGGTAAGGCAGGCATCAACACCTACGGCGTCTACATCAAGCAATTCGTGGGCGTCATCGGCATTGTCTTCTCCGCCTACATCATTCTCCGCGAATCGGCCCAAACCTGGGTGGCCCAATACAAACCCGGCCCCATCGCCGCGTGGACCGCGGGCATCAGCGCCGGCTTCTGCTCCACCATCGCCCATGCCGCCGGACCCATCGTCGGCCTCTTCCTGTTTGCCCAAGGCATGGGCAAATCGCTCTTCGTAGGCACCACCGCCTGGACCTTCACCCTCATCAACCTTACCAAGCTGCCCTTCTACTTCGCCGTTGGCCTCATCCACAACGACGTCCTGCTCTTCGACCTTATGCTGGTTCCGCTCATTCCCATCGGGTCCGCGCTCGGGAAATGGATGCACCACCGCATCTCGGAAACGCTCTTCAACCGCGTGATCCTCGTCCTGACCGTGCTCGCGGCAATTCAGCTTCTCGCCGACAAGAACGTCATCCTCATCGCCCTGCAGGCTGTCTTCCCCGCACCCAAATAAATCTCTCGGCGCGCCTGCATTTGGTAGCGCCCGTTCTCCGCCGACACGCCTGCCAGCAGCCGCGCTCGGACTCTGCCGCTCCCGATCGGTCTACAAAGTCCACCTCGTCCATTAGGTCCACTTGGTCCGTGCCTGTCCATGCCCGTCCGTGCCTGTCCGTGCCTGTCCGTGTTCGTCCGTGTTCGTCCGTGTTCGTCCGTGTTCGTCCGTGTTCGTCCTCCCAAATTCCACACCTTCGCATTGCTCCCTCTTCAACCGGAGTGGTAGCATGCGCGGCAACGATCGGAGGGGGAATCCATGTCGAACCTAGTAGTCATGTTGACCGTGTTGGGGTGTGCGCTTGGGGCGGCCAAGGAAGCGGAACAGCTCCTGCCGCCGCTGACGTCGTGCGAAATTGCCCACCCGGAATCCGCCGTCAATCCCGGCGGACCGCTGACGCTGTGGTATCGCAACCCCGCGTCCGTGTGGGAAGAGGCCCAGCCCGTGGGCAACGGACGGCTTGGCGCGATGGTGTTCGGCGGCGTGCCCAAAGAGCGGCTCCAACTCAACGAGGAGACCGTCTGGGATGGCCTGCCCCGCGACACAACCAATCCCGAGGCCTTGAAGGCGCTGCCGGAAGTGCGCCGCCTCCTGTTCGAAGGCAAGAACGCGGAAGCCACCGAGCTCGCCAAGAAGTCCATGCTGGGCGTCCCGGAACGCATTAACTCATACCAATCGCTGGCCGACCTTTTTATCGAGTCGCCCGATGCGAAGAAGGTGTCGAAGTTCACGCGCTCGCTCGATCTCGATACCGGCATTGCGACGACACGGTATGTCGACCGTGGCGTCGCCTATACGCGCGAAGTCTTCTCCTCGGCTCCCGCCCAAGCCATCGTCGTGCGTATCGAAGCGGACAAGAAGAAGTCGGTGAGCGCGAAGTTTTCCATGACGCGCCAGCAAGACGCCACGTGTTCGAGCGAAGGTAATGACCGCCTGATTCTGCGAGGGCAAATCGCCAATCCCAAAGACGCGCAAGGCAATGCCGTTGGAATCATGTTCGAGTGCCAAGCCCTTGTCGTGAACGACGGGGGAGAGCTTGTCAACAAGGACGGCGTGCTTGAAGTGCGCAACGCCAACGCGGTGACGGTGTTGATCGCAGGTGCGACGAACTATGGCGGCGGCGACGCCAGCCAGAAATGCCGCGACGATCTTGCCGCTGCCGTCAAGCCGTATGCGGACCTGCGCGCCGCGCACCTCGCCGATCATAGTGCCCTGTTTGGGCGCGTCGCGTTGCGGTTGGGCGCGGACGACCACGCGGATCGGTCGACCGGCGAGCGTCTCGATGCCGTAATGCACGGCAAAGACGACCCGCAATTGGCGGCGCTGTACTTCCAGTACGGCCGCTACCTCCTCATGGGGTCGTCGCGTCCGGGCGGCTTGCCCGCGAACCTTCAGGGCCTGTGGTGCCAGCACATGGACGCCCCCTGGAACGCCGACTACCATACGAACATCAACCTGCAAATGAACTACTGGATTGCCGAAGTTGGCAACCTTTCCGAATGCCACACGCCCCTCTTCGACTACATGGACTCGCTCGTGGCCTCGGGTCATCGCACGGCGCAGGCGCACTATGGCGCGGAAGGCTGGGTCGTCCATCATCTCAGCAACATCTTTGGATTCACGACGCCCGCCGACGGCGAGTGGGGAATCTGGCCCATGGGCGCGGCGTGGTTGTGCCAGCATCCGTATGAGCACTATGCCTTCACCGGCGACAAGGAGTTCCTCGCGAAGCAGGGCTATCCGCTCATGAAGGGCGCTGCCGAATTCCTGCTCGGATTTCTCGTCGAAGACCCGCAAGGACGCCTCGTGACGTGTCCGTCGCATTCGCCGGAGAACGCCTTCCTCAAGCCCGACGGCACGAAATCGATGTTCACCTACGGCGCAACCATGGACCTGATGATCATTCACGATCTGTTCGTGAACTGCATCGAAGCAAGCAAGGCCTTGGATACGGACGCAGAATTCCGCGCCAAGCTCGAAGACGCATTGAAACGCCTGGCTCCGCTGCAAATCAGCGCAAAGTCGGGACGCCTCCAAGAATGGATCGAGGACTACGACGAACCCGAACCGGGCCACCGCCACATGTCGCACATGTACGGGTTTCACCCCGGCGACCAGATCACGTTGCGCGGGACGCCGGAATTGGCCGCGGCTGCGCGCAAGTCCATCGAGTACCGCTTGTCGCACGGCGGCGGGCACACGGGTTGGAGCCGCGCATGGATCATCAATTTCTGGGCGCGATTCGAAGAACCCGAATTGGCGCATCAAAACGTGCAGGCGCTGCTCGCGAAATGCACGTTGCCGAATCTCTTCGACAACCATCCGCCTTTCCAAATCGACGGCAACTTCGGGGGCGCGGCAGGTATCGCGGAGATGCTCCTGCAAAGTCACGCAGGAGAACTCAGCCTCTTACCGGCGTTGCCCTCCGAATGGGCCGACGGCGAAGTGAGTGGTTTGCTCGCGCGCGGCGGGTTTGCCGTGTCTATGAAATGGAACGGCGCCAGGCTGGCCGAGGCAACCATTATATCGAAGACGGGCCAGACCTGCCGCGTCCGCGCGAAGCAACCGATCACGATCTTCAACGCGGACGGCTCGCCGCTCGCAGGCGCGACCACCGTCGAGCCAACAGTCATCGAATTCGCAACGAAGGCGGGCAGCCGATCTATCGTGAGACCCGCGTCGTCATAGACACACAGAATGCCGGCAGCCGCCCTCGGCTGCCGTCCCTGAGTGCATTCCAGGCTTCCTTCCCCCCAGTTGGCAGCCCCGCACGATACAAGTGTCGAATGCTCCGGGTTAGCAGGTATGATGCTCTCCGATAGGAGCCCTGCAACCATGCTCGCACAGACCGTTTCCGAACGGCACATGCTCGACAACAGGATTTGCCCGTAATGGATGAATACCCCGTCGTCTTTCTCTGCGACGGCTCGCGGGACATCGGACTCGGCCACGTCAGCCGGTGCGTCGCCCTCGCGGAAGCCCTCCAGGAGCAGGGCAAGCGCGCACATTTCCACGGATGTTTCGAGGCCGGTGCGCAGGAGTTGCTTCGCGAGGCGGGCCTCACGTATCGCGCACTCGACTGTACGCTGCGAGATTTCGACCGGGAGTCCCTCCTTGCCGTAACCAAGGAAGCAAACCCCGGTGCGCTGGTCATCGACAGCTACGCAATCGCGGCCGAAGACCTGGCAATGCTCGACTCCTTGGACGTGCCAGTGGCCGTCATTGACGATTTCGCCCGGCTCGACCGGTACGATTGCTCGGCGGTCCTCAACTTCACGGTGGAGGCGAAGCAACTTCCCTACCGGGGAAGTGCCCGGCGATGGCTCCTCGGACCGGAGTACCTCCTGGTACACAGGGCATTGAGGACCGCACGGTTAACTGCCGCGTCCGCCAAAGGGGCCTTGCGCCGCGTGCTGCTTTGCATCGGCGGAAGCGACCGCCATGGCCTTACGGTGAAGGCCGCGCGCTTGCTGAAGGAATCGGGCTATGAAGGCGCGCTTCACGTTGTTGTCGGGGCAAGCTACTGCGCAATGGATGAACTGAAATGTCTGTTGGGAACCGGCGACCTCGTGGACGTGCAGCTTCCGAATCTCGCGGATGCGTTGTCCAAAGCGGACTTGTGCATTTGCGGCGGAGGCCTTACGAAGTACGAGGCAGCCTATCTCGGCGTTCCGGTTGCCGTGCTTTCCCAAAATGAAGACCAAGCCGCGGAGACGGTCCAGTTTGCCGCTCATGGCTTGGCGGTGGATTTGGGTCTCGGCGTTGGGGCGAGCGACGATGTGTTGACGCAACGCCTTGCCGATGTGTTGCGCGACGAAGTGGGACGAAGACGGTTGCGGGAGGCGGGGCTACGCGCGTTCCCGAATGATCCCACCGCGAATGCGGCGACGGCCCTCGCCACGCTGCTCTGAAGGAAAATCATGACGGCTAACCATCACACCGATCGCGACGACGCAAGACCAGATTCCGCGGAATTGTGGGAGGCGTGGAATGCCGAGGGTGGCCCGAAGTACCCGCATGAGAAGGTTGTGCAGTTCTGCTTCCGTCATTTCCCGCCACGGAGCCGCGCCGCGGTTCATGCTCTGGATTTAGGGTGCGGCGGCGGAGTACACACGTGCTTTCTCGCCCGCGAAGGGTTTCGTGTTACGGCGGTGGACGCCTCGGTGACGGGCGTGGCCCACACCATCCGCCGGCTCAAGGACGAGAAGATCCACGCTACCGTCGGTATACGGCATATCGAAGCGATTGAGTTTCCGGCGAATTCGTTCGGGTTGGTAGTGTGCGCGGGCGTCCTGGACGCAGCCGGTCCGGACGCTTCGCGCGAGGCGGTCCGGCGCGTGTCCGCGTGCATGGCTCCCGGAGCGCGCGGCATCTTTCTGTTTGCGAGCGACCGGGACTTCCGCGTCACCGGGAAGAATCCCTACAGGCTTCACGGCTATACTCGACGCGAAGTCGAGTCCGTGTTCGCCGCCCCGCTTGCAACGGTGTGGATCGATACCTTTATCACGACCTATGAGAACGGACGCGTGGAGCAGAACGACTGGATCGTAACCGTGGAGCGATAACCGAAGTGCCTCCGCATCCGTTTAAGATGGATTTCGACGCCTTGGCCGAGCATTACTCCAAGCTGGTGCGCAAGCACGGCGATTCCGCGGAAGGCGCGCAATACATCGATCGCGCAACCCAGGAAAAGCGCTTTGCCGTGCTGTCCGAGGTGGGCGACGTGCGCCAGGCAAAGATACTCGATTTCGGCTGCGGCACCGGCCAATTGCTGGCGTATCTCAAGCGCGAACGCGACTTCACCGGCGAGTACACCGGCTACGACCTCAGCGAGGGCGCGCTGGCCGTTGCGCGCACGCGTTTTCCGGAGGCGCGCTTCGAGTGTCGCGACATTCTGGCAAATCCTCCCACGGACGACTTCGACTACGTCTTCGTCAGCGGCGTGTTCAATAACAAGGTGCGCGACAATTGGGCACTGTTTCAAGCGCTTGCCCGAACGCTATATGACCGCGCCCGGATCGCCTTTGCCTTCAATGTGCTGTCGCTATACGTCGACTATCTGGATTCCGATCTGGCGTACTACGAACCCGAAAAGGTCTTCGCGTTCTGCAAAGAGAACCTTTCGCCGTGCGTCACGCTACGCCACGACTACGAAGTGAAAGAAGGGGC
>JBAZRU010000300.1:0-8067 GCA_041662805.1 Candidatus Hydrogenedentales bacterium
CGGGTTCGAAGACGGCGTGCTGGAGCGGATCAACGCGCGTTCCAGAGGTGCAATCGTGATGACCGGCATGTTGGACAAAGAGGCACACGAAGCGTTGTCGGGCGAAATGAGTCCGAAATTCCTGGCCACGCTCGACGAAGCAGGCCGGCCGAACTGCGTGCCTGTGATCAGCATCATGCCCTATAAAGAGAACATGCTCATATTCGGCGAGTTCATGATGAACAAGACGCGGCACAACCTGCGTGAAAACTCGAAGGTCGGCACCACCGTGCTGACTGCCGCCTACGAGACGTGGAGCATCAAAGGCGAGTTCCTCGGCTTCGAGACCACCGGTCCCAGCGTGGACTTCGTAAACGGCCAGCCCATGTTTCGCTACAACTCGTACACGAGCGTGCGCGCCGCCGGATTGATTCGCGTGCACGAAGTCTCCGCAAAACACCAACTCGGCAAGGCGCAACTTCTCGGCGGCTTTTCGCGTGCGTTCGCGACGCGATTGCTGCTCGGCATGTTTGGCGAGCGGGGGCGCTGCATGCCGCGCCCCGTTCAGGAGAAGTTTGCGCGGCTTTCGGCGGTGCGCGCGATTGCGTTCAAGGACGCGGACGGTTCACCGAGAGTCTTTCCGGTTCTGGCCTGTGTCGCCTCCGGATCGAAGAGACTCGTCTTCTCATGGAGCGGATGTGGCGCATATCGTAGCGCGATCCCCGTCGGAACCGAAGTGGCCGTCGCGATCATCACGATGGACCCCATCGCCTACCAAGTGAAAGGACGCTACGTAGGGAACCGCGCAGGCGTCGGGATAATCGACATCACCGAATGCTACAGCGCATCGCCGCCGCGCGTCGGCGAACGGCTGGACATCCAAAACACATAGCGGAAATCAGGCGAGAGAGCGCGGAAATCAGGGACTGACACAAGCGCAGCGCAACGAAGTGAAGCGGAGACGTGTCTGTCCCTGCTTTCCGCGCCCCCGGGACAAGAGACAGACCACAACGGAAATCAGGGACTGACACAAGCGCAGCGCAACGAAGTGAAGCGGAGACGTGTCTGTCCCTGCTTTCCGCGCCCCCGGGATAAGAGACAGCCCGGCCAAAACAAAGAACGCCCCCAACGAAACGTTGGAGGCGTTGACTACCTTCTCCGACAGATCTAGATCAGACCGGCGGCTTCCATGGCCTTGGCGAGCGCCGTCTTCTCCTGCTTCGTAAGCTCCCGTTGCGGCGGACGCACATAACCCGCGTCGAATCCTCGCAACCGCAGGCCTTCTTTATACCGCGCGACCATCTTGCCGTAACAGAACGCGGCGCACGCGCGGCACAAGACTTTCTGAGATTCCCACGCCTTGTTCAGGTCGCCCTTCTTGACGCTATTGTAAATTGACAGGAAGACCTCCGGCGTAACGTTCGCCGTGCTTGCAACGAAGCCCGCGGCGCCAGCAATCTGGGCCTGCATTGCGTATTCGTCCACGCCATTGATCACAATGAAGTCCTTCGGCTTGTCGGCCAGCACGCGATTCAGATTCGGCATGCTCCCGCCGCTGTCCTTCATGCCCACGATATTGTCCACCGTGCGCGCAAGTTCCAACACCACAGCCGGCGACAATTCATTCTTCGCGCAACTGGGGAGGTTGTAAAGCAGGATTGGGAAGTCCTTCACCGTGGCCGCGACCGTCCGAAAGTGCGCAAGCAGCGCTGCGTCGTCGTATCCGAAAAAGCCAGGAGCGACAATTCCAGCGGCCTTTGCGCCCGCGTCACGGGCGTGCCGGGTCAATTCGATGGTGGAGGCCGTGTCGAAACACCCGGTATGCGCGATGACGTGAACACGTTTGCCAACTTCCTGGACAACGGCTTCGAGCATGCCCTTGCGCTCGTCGAGTGTCATAAGCGGACCTTCGCCCGTCGTGCCGCACACGAACAAACCGTGAACCCCCTGGCCGGCAAGCCGGGCGGCAAGCGCCCTCGCCTTCTCGTAGTCGACCGCTTTCCCGCCCTTCGTGAACGGGGTCAGAATCGCAGGAAACACGCCTCCTACTTGGAACTTCATGGTCAATTCTCCTTACGTGCAAACCGTGCAAAATTAGGAACTAGTATACGCTCCGTTTCTTCGATGCGCAAAGAACTGCAATCGTAGCGATAGTACAGGGATGTATCTGCTGCAAAGGGTGAGCCTATGCCGCCCCGTCCGGTGAATGCCGCGGACCGATTCGTGGCGTGTATAAGGAAGGCTGCGTCGAATGCAGGTCGAGACTACTCCGTCGAGACGGACAAGTCCTTTCCGTCCAGCGCGGCGAGCATGGAGTGCCAGGCGAGGGTGGCGCACTTGATACGCACGGGAAATTCGCGGACGCCCGCGAAGACGAACAACCGGCCGAGGTCGCCCTCGTCGATTTCCGTTTCGGGGCTGGCGGTGACCATGGTGTGGAACTTCACGAAGAGGGTTTCGGCCTCTTTCTTGGTCTTGCCTTTAAGCAGCGTGGTCATGACCGACGCGGACGGTTTCGAGATGGCACAGCCCGCGCCCATGAAGCTCACATCTTCGATGACGTCGCCGTTCATCTTGACGTAGATCGTGAAGTGGTCGCCGCAAAGCGGATTGTACCCTTCCGACTTACAACTGGCCTCGGGCATGTCCCGAAAGTTTCGCGGCTTCTTGTTGTGTTCGAGGATGACCTGTTCGTACAGCGCGCGATTCTCGGGCATTAATCAAACACCTTCTTCACTTTCATGACGGCCTCGGCGAGGGCGTCCAGGTCTTCCTTCGTATTGTAAAACGCAAGCGACGCGCGCGCCGTAGCCGGGACGCCAAACCGCTGCATGACGGGTTGCGCGCAATGATGGCCCGCCCGGATGGCCACGCCGGAGTCGTCCAGTATCTGGCCGATGTCGTGCGGATGCGCATTCTCCAACACAAACGCCAGCACGCCCGCCTTCTCCTTCGCCGTGCCGATGAGCCGCAATCCGTCGATGGCTCCGAGCAATTTCGTGCCGTACTCGGTCAACTCGTGTTCGTACGCGGCGATGCGCTCCATGCCGATCGATTGCATGTAATCGACAGCCGCGCCCAACGCCACCACGCCCGCGATGTTCGGCGTGCCCGCTTCGAACTTGTACGGTAGGCTGGCAAACGCCGTCTTCTCGAACGTCACCGACAGGATCATGTCGCCGCCGCCCTGATACGGCGGGAGTTTATTGAGCCACTCGGCCTTTCCGTACATCACGCCGATGCCCGTCGGCCCGAACATCTTGTGCCCGGAGCAGACGAAAAAGTCGCAGCCCAGTTCCTTCACGTTGATGGGCAGATGGGGGACCGCCTGCGCGCCGTCGAC
Source organism: Candidatus Hydrogenedentales bacterium (assembly GCA_041662805.1). Classification (GTDB taxonomy): domain Bacteria; phylum Hydrogenedentota; class Hydrogenedentia; order Hydrogenedentales; family SLHB01; genus JAIBAQ01. The sequence continues at coordinate 3,323 of JBAZRU010000300.1, forward strand.
CAGAATCGGGATGCCGCGCTTGTGGGCCATGTCGGCCATCGCACGAATCGGGTTGATTGTGCCCAACGCATTCGACACATACGTAACCGCCACCATCTTCGTGCGGTCCGTCAGCATCTTCTCGTATTCGTCGAGCAGCAACTCGCCGCGGTCGTTCATCGGAATGACCCGCAGCTTCGCCTTTCGCTCGTCGCGCACCATTTGCCACGGCACGATGTTCGAGTGGTGCTCCATGGATGAAATCAGAATCTCGTCGCCTTCGTTGACGAACTTCCGCCCGTAACTGCTCGCGACAAGGTTGATGCCCTCCGTGGTCCCGCGCGTGAAAATCGTCTCGCAACTCAGCGGAATCCCCAGGAAACGCTGAATCCGTTTGCGCGCCTCTTCGTAGACCTCCGTGGCCACTTCGCTCAGGTAATGGATGCCGCGGTGTACGTTCGCGTTCTGCGTGCGATAGAAACGGCTCTCGGCCTCGATTACGCACAACGGTTTGTGGCTCGTCGCCGCATTGTCCAAATAGACAATGGGCTGCCCTTTTCGTTTGATGTTCAGCGCGGGAAAATCGAGACGCAGCCTCTCGATATCCAACTCACCGTCCACGGTTGCCGGGGCCGCCGCGGAGTGCGGAATTTCATCTGCCGAAAGGCTTCGGATTGCCACGCTGGATGCGCCTTTCATTACGCCGGCACGGGGCTGTACTTGTCGAACACAAATCGTTCCAGCCGCTCGCGCACCGGGTTCAATTCAATCTGATTCACCACCTCGTCGGCAAACCCATACGTGAGCATGCCCAACGCCATTGCCTCGCTCATGCCGCGCGTCCGGAAGTAATAGACCAACTCCTTCGGCGGTTGGCCTATCGTCGCGCCGTGCGTGCACTTCACGTCGTCCGCGAATATCTCCAGCAACGGCTTCGTGTCCACCGTCGCCTTGTCGGACAACAGCAAATTCCGGTTAAGCTGGTTCGAGTCCGTCTTCTGCGCGCCGCGGCGAACCATGATCTTCCCGCTGAACACAGCGTGACTCCGATCCGCCAGGACGCCCTTGTACCCAATCCAACTCGTGCAATGCGGCTTCGCATGGTCAATGGACGTCCTATTATCGATCAATTGCTCGCCGTCTGTCATGTAGAGCCCGTTGAGCGAACAACTGGCCCCTTCGCCGTCGAGCAACACGTTCAATTCGTTCCGCCCAATCGCCGCGCTCAAGCTCATCACGAACGAGCGATACGTGCTGTCGCGTTCTTGCTTCACCTGCGTCGTCGCAAGGTGGTAACTGTCCCGGCGCTCCTGCATCAACTTGTAATGCAGAATCTGCGAGCCTTCGCCCGCGACAATTTCCGTAGCCGCGTTCGTCAGATACGGCGCGCCTTCGCCCAGCGATACGTAGCTCTCGACGATGGACGCCTTGCTGTTCCGGTCCACGACAATCAGGTTACGCGGATGCGTGGCCATTTCGGAGTCGTGCCCTGTCGTAACGAACAACAGGTGGATCGGCGCTTCCAGTTCCGTGTCTTTGGGCACATGAACGCACGCGCCATCAAGCAGGAAAGCGGAGTTCAATGCGCTGAACGCGTTTGGAACTGCGCTTACGTAGCTATCCACGTGACTTTCGGCCAAGGCATTGCCGCCTGAGATTGCGTGCGAAATGCTACCCGCGTTCAGGCCCTTGGGGATACGCGAAAGCCCCGGCGCAAAGAACCCGTCGACAAACACCAACTCCGCCCACGAAGCCTCGCCATACAGAAATGGGGCCACGTCCGGCGCGCCGGGAAGCAGCGCTGCCTGCTCGGTAGCCGAATGAAACGGCGTGCGAACGATCGGATTGATGTTCGTGAACCGCCAATCCTCCATCTTGCGATGGGGGAGACTTGTCGCGAGGAAACGGCCCAACGCAGCCTTCCGGCGCACGGCCAACCACTCCGGCCCCGCGGAGCGTACATGCCCCAGGTCGCCGATAAAATGTTCCTTACTCCCAACTCGCTCCATCACTTCCGGCATGGTCTACACTTCACTCCTATCCGAAATAGCGCTCGTCCAAACGAACCCGAATTTATCTCTACGGAATCTAGCTTGTCTTCGTACCGCCAACTTCCAGCCGGCTCTTCACTCTTCAGTCTTCAGTCTTCTTCTTTCTGACTTCTGACTTCTGACTTCTGACTTCTGACTTCTCTCTCCCTACACTCCCGCCAATTCCGCCTTGACCCAATCGTAGCCTTTCTCTTCCAACTCCAGAGCCAGCTCTTTCCCTCCCGACTTCACGATGCGCCCCTGGACGAGGACATGCACGAAATCAGGAACGATGTAATCAAGCAACCGCTGGTAATGCGTCACCAGCAGCATAGCGCGATTCGGACCGCGCAACCGGTTGACGCCATCGGCCACGATGCGTAACGCATCGATGTCCAACCCCGAATCGCTCTCGTCGAGGATAGCCAGCTTGGGTTCCAGCACGGCCATCTGAAGGATTTCGTTGCGCTTCTTTTCGCCACCGGAGAACCCCTCGTTTACAGGACGATCCGCGAACTTGGGATCGATCTGTACGAGTTCCATTTTCTCCTTCAATAGATCGCGGAACTCCAAGGCGTCGAGTTCCTCCAGCCCGTGGCTCTTCCGAATCTCGTTTAATCCTGCCTGGAGAAAATACGCGTTGCTGATCCCCGGAATCTCCACCGGATACTGAAACGCCAGGAACAGGCCGATGCGCGCGCGCTCTTCCGCGGGCAACTCCAGCAAGTCTTTCCCGAGAAATCTCACGCTGCCTTCGGTGATCTCGTAGTCTTCGCTGCCCGCCAACACCTGCGCCAGCGTGCTCTTGCCCGACCCGTTCGGGCCCATTACGGCATGCACTTCGCCCGCGTTCAGCTTCAGGTTGATGCCCTTCAGAATCTCGATGCCCTCTACCGTGGCATGCAGATTGGTGATTTCCAGCATTTAACCGACACTCCCTTCCAGACTGACACTCAGCAGTTTCGTCGCCTCGACCGCAAACTCCATCGGGAGGTGATCGAAGACTTCCTTGCAGAATCCGTTTACGACCATCGATATCGCATCTTCTGTTCCGATCCCGCGGCTTTTGCAGTAGAACAACTGCGCCTCGCTGATCTTCGACGTCGATGCCTCATGCTCGACATTGGACGTGTTGTTCCGCACCTCGATATACGGGAACGTGTGCGCGCCGCAACGGTCGCCGATCAGCAACGAATCGCACTGCGTGTAATTGCGCGCGTTCGCCGCTTTCGGCAGCACCATAATCTGGCCGCGATAGCTGTTGTTGCCCTCGCCCGCGGAGATGGTCTTCGAGATGACCGTGCTGCGCGTGTTGCGCCCCATGTGGATCATCTTCGTGCCCGTGTCGGCCTGCTGGCGATTGTTGCTTACAGCCACCGAATAGAATTCGCCCACGGAGTTGTCGCCCATCAGAATGCAGCCCGGATATTTCCACGTGATGGCCGAACCCGTCTCTACCTGTGTCCACGAGATGCGCGAATTCACGCCCTGGCACTTGCCACGCTTTGTCACGAAATTGAAGATACCGCCCCGGCCTTCCTTGTCGCCCGCATACCAATTCTGCACCGTCGAATAGTTGATCGTCGCGTTGTCCAACGCAATCAACTCAACCACCGCGGCGTGCAACTGATTCTCGTCACGCTTCGGAGCCGTGCACCCTTCGAGATAGTTCACGGAAGCCCCCTCGTCGGCGACGATCAGCGTCCGCTCGAACTGTCCCGTCTCCGCCGCGTTGATGCGGAAGTACGTCGAAAGGTCCATCGGGCACTTCACGCCCTTGGGAATGTAACAGAACGAGCCGTCGCTGAAGACCGCTGAATTCAGCGCCGAAAAGAAGTTGTCGTTCGCGGGAACCACGGACCCCAGGTACTTCTGGATCAGCTCGGGGCACTCGTGCACCGCCTCCGAAAATGAACAGAAAATGACGCCCTTCTTCGCGAGGATGCCCCTGTGCGTTGTCGCCACGGACACGCTGTCAAACACCGCATCCACAGCCACTCCGGCCAACCGCTTCTGCTCGTCCAACGGAATCCCCAGCTTCTCGAACGTCGCAAGCAATTCCTTGTCTACGTCGTCGAGACTGTCCAGGGGTTTGTTGTCGCGCTTCGGCGCGGAGTAGTAACGCTGATGCTGATAGTCGATTTCGGGATAGGTCACATTCGCCCAGCGCGGCTCTGACATCGTCAGCCACTGCCGGAAGGCCTTCAACCGCCAATCGAGCAACCAACCCGGTTCGTTCTTCTTCTCGGAAATAAGCCGGACGATATCTTCCGTCAGGCCGCGCTCAAACGTCTCGGACTCGATATCCGTGGCCCAGCCGTATTTATACGACTGATTCGCCAATTCCTCGATTTCGCGCGTACTTTGCTCAACTCGCGTTCCGGTATAGGCCGCATCCGAGTTTGTGTCTTCTACGTCACTCATTCCCTCAACCTTTCGGCGTGGTATTCGACAGGGACCGCCTGGTCCGTACAACTCTCTCTGTGGTTAACACTTCGGAGAGGGCATTCTCTTTCAGGGAAGGGGCCATTATCGACAAGGTGCGTGAAGAATGACCCGCAGCGGAGCCCCAAGCACCGGTAACCCCCGAAAACCGCGGGTAACCCGCTCCCAACGGTACAACACTGGCCCCAGAGGCCATATTCCCCTTCATATTCCCGAACGCAAATCCCCGAAAACCGGCGGGTTACAGCAAGCTGTCAACCTCGCGCTACGGCGCGTGGCGCTGCTCTTGTA
>JBAZRU010000301.1:0-8031 GCA_041662805.1 Candidatus Hydrogenedentales bacterium
TGGAATACTTGACTTTAATTATCTGTTATGTAATCATTCGCCAAGTGAAGCCCCGAATTGACCCCAAACGTCAATGAAGGTAGACTTCCGGACTCGTGCGCACCGTGCGCCGGTCAACTCAAGGCTAGTGGTAGTGAGGAGCAGTATCTGCGATGTCACACGAAGGACAAACTGGTGAGGGACAACTCTCCGCGTTCGAGCTCATGAAAGCCGAAAGCAAAGGTCTTCGAGGCACGATAGCCGACGAGATGGCCGACCCCAAGCCGTGCTTTACCGAAGACGCTGTTTCGCTGATGAAGTTTCACGGCACCTACCAGCAGGATAATCGCGACACACGCACCGACCGGAAGAAGGCCGGACTGGACCGAGACTACAGTCTCATGGTCCGCACGAAGTTCCCGGGAGGCACGATCACCGCGGAGCAGTACATCCTCTGCGACGATATGGCCGATACTTATGGTCAGAACGACCTGCGAATCACGTCCCGCCAAGGGTTTCAGTTTCACGGAGTCGTGAAGAAGAACCTGCGCCCCTTAATCCACGACTTGAACCACCTCGCCCGCATCACAACCCTCGGCGCGTGCGGAGACATCGTCCGCAACACGATGGCATGTCCGGTGGTCGATATCGACCCCGCATACCGCAATTGCAGTTCAAATCTAATCGCGCTCGCCCAGCGCGTCAGCGACCACTTTCTGCCGAAGACCACCAGTTATTTCGACCTTTGGCTTGATGACGAGAAGGCCCACGTTCACGAAGACGGCACGGTGACCTTCGACGCGAAAGGCGACGAGAAGCCCATCGAAGAACCCATCTATGGCACACGCTTCCTCCCGCGCAAGTTCAAGATCGGCTTAACGGTTGATTTCGACAACGCCGTCGACGTCTTCACGCAGGACTTGGGCGTCATCGCAACAACCGAAGACGGTTCGATTACAGGTTTTGAGATTACCGTCGGCGGAGGACTCGGCTATACGCACAAGAAGCCCGAGACCTACGCACGCCTGGGCACGCCCTTGGCCTATGTGACCGACGAGGCCGATGTTATCCCGATTATCGAGGCTGTCGTGAAAGTTCAACGCGACTTCGGGGGGCGCGAAAACCGCAAGCATGCCCGCCTCAAATACCTCATAGACGACTGGGGCATCGACACGTTCCGGGAGAAAGTGTTCGAATATGCGGGCCGTCGCTACGAAATGCCGCGCGGCATTCAACCCGCCGCCCAGCCCGATTACTTGGGCTGGCACAAGCAAACCCAATCGGGACTCAATTACGTTGGTATTTGGATCGAGAACGGGCGTATCCGCGATTTCGAAGGGAGCTTCAGTTTCCGTAGCGGCCTTCGAAAAATCGTCGACAAATTCAAGCCCTCCGTGCGCCTCACGCCGCACCACAACATCATTTTCGCAGGCATCGCCGACGCGGATGTGGTGGAAGTTCAGGCCATTCTCGACGCTCACGGCATCCCAACCGACAAAGGGATCACGACCATTCGTCGCTTGGAAATGGCATGCCCTTCACTACCCCTTTGCGGTCTGGCTATGGCCGAAGCCGAACGCGCCATCCCCGATGTCATGAAGGGAATCGAAGAAGCTGGCCACGGTGACGTGGACGTGATCATTCGCATGAGTGGCTGCCCGAACAATTGTTCGCGGCCACGTAGCGCCGAGATCGGGATTATCGGCGCGGGCGCCGACCGCTACCAACTCTACGTTGGCGGAGCCCACAACGGTACGAGACTGTGCGAGTTGCTCACGGAGAAGCTCAAGGGCGCCGACTTGCCCGTGTTGATCTCTGCGCTGCTCACGATCTGGAAGTCGGAACGGCAGGACAATGAGAACTTCGGCGATTGGTCGGCGCGCGTGGGCGTGGACAATCTTCGCGGCCGAATCGAAACCGCGAAGGCCAACTGACACAATCCGCAAACGGACTGGATAGGGCTATGGCACTGGTTGAAGAAGCAAACCTGCTTGAACGGTTGAACGAAATGGAAGCGCACGAACTGCTGGCGTGGGCCGCTGCCGAATACGGCGACCGCGCAGGCATCTTCACGAGTTTTCAGAACACCGGTTGCGTGATGACCGATATGGCTCACCGCGCGGGTGCTCCGCTCCGAATCCTCACCGTGGATACGCTGCGGTTACCCGATGAAACGTACGCGTTGATGGCGGCCATCGAAAGCCGGTACGACACTACCATCGAACGTTTCCAGCCCGAACCCGACGCGGTCGAGCGCATGGTGTCGCGTCATGGCGAGTATCTCTTCTTCGACAGCAAAGAGAAGCAGGAGTATTGCTGCAACATTCGCAAGGTCGAGCCCAATATCCGTGCGCTTCAAACGGTCGAAGTTTGGATCACGGGACTCCGCCGCGACCAGTCCAGCTTCCGCAAAGACGCCGTGCAGAAGGCTTCCTACGTCGACCAGGAAGGCCGCCGTATCATCAAGCTTGCGCCCCTCGCCGACTGGACCGAACAGGAAGTCTGGGACTACATCAAGAAGAACGATGTCCCCTACAGCAAGCTCTACGACCTGGGATACACCAGTATCGGGTGCAAAATCTGCACCACGCCCACCCTGAAATGGGAAGACAAGCGCGCCGGGCGCTGGCGCTGGTTAAACTACCTCGATCCCAGCGCTAAGAAAGAGTGCGGCATCCACCTCGGAGGCAGCGGGATCTAAGTAATCCCCGGAATTTTCGGCGTGTACCCCTATGGGCTTTGCGCGCAAGAGTGCCCCTCGCCTGGTTCTACTCTTGCCGGAACATCACTGCGCTATTTTTCTCTTGCCATTTTTGATAGGACCATGTATTTTAATGGTACATCCTGCCTTGTAGGGAGGCGGAAGTGGGGTAATTGCCCTTTCTGGTTCGGTGCTAAGAGCTGCAAATTGGGTATGGGTTCAATCGCGGTTGGTCCGCGCCTGTCATTTGCTTCTCCATTCTCCTCGAAGTTCACGCTAGATGTACATTGCTCGTCTGCCGGACTTCTGATCTCAATGATCAGTTCTCGGTGCGTTCAGTGTGTTTCGGTCTGTTGATTCAAGGATCTCAACCGGGAGGAAGCACGCAATGCCGAAGCAAGAGAAGTGCAAAGACTTATCGAGTAGCAAGGTCTTCCAGGGCTTTTCAGAGTCTTATTCGACAGCCCCCCCTTCGTCGGTACGGACATTCGGCCCGCAACATAAGTTACCCGCAGGAGCGCAAAGGGGATTGGGATGGCACCGAGACTTGGTCGACTTCCGCGACAGTACACCGACAAGACAGGCCCCAAGGTTATCCGAAAGCTCTCCCCGCAAGCAGGTGTTCCAGTCCGCGTCCAAGAGCATTCTGTCCGCCAAGCCAAAGAAGTCCGAGGACAACAGGGCCTACTGTCCGCCCATTGAGGACCAGGAAAGCTTGGGTTCGTGCACGGCGCATGCAGGCGTTGGGCTCGTGGAGTACATGGAACGAATCGCGTCTGGGAGGCACGTGGATGCCTCGCACCTCTTTCTATATAAAGTAACACGGAAACTGCTCGGTTGGACGGGCGATACGGGCGCGTTTCTGCGCACAACCATGCAAGCTCTCGCCCTTTTCGGAGTACCACCTGACGACTTGTGGCCCTACGACCTTAGCACCTTCGACAATGAGCCTGACGCCTTTCTCTATGCATACGCGTCCAACTACCAATCGCTTCAATACATGCGCTTAGATCCAGCGGGCGCGCCTGCAAAGGCAGTACTCGACAACGTCAGATCGGCCATCAGCAAGAAGTATGCTGCCATGTTCGGATTTACTGTCTACAGTTCGCTAGGCTGGGATGCCGACATCCCGTTTCCTGGCTCCAAGGACAGTGTGAGCGGTGGGCATGCAATTCTCGCCGTCGGCTATGACGACAACCACTCCAACTTAGGCACAAAGAACAAAGGAGCCCTCCTGATCCGCAACTCCTGGGGTAAGAAGTGGGGAGAAGACGGTTATGGCTGGCTTCCCTACGACTATATCCAAACCGGACTTGCAAGTGATTTCTGGACGTGCATGAAACAGGAATGGATCGATTCCAAAGAGTTCGACTGATACTCGAGTTCGTTCGCTTGACCGCTGAATTGCACTGATTTCGTCCCGCCCACGCGTGAGGAGAACGTGCGCGGACTACTCAATGCCCTGTGATTGCTTGGGAATCGATGACATAAAGACTACTGAACTTGATAGCTTCAAGCGTGATTGATGAGAAGACCTAAACCTAACATCGCCCGATGGCCTTCTCGTTGAAAGGCCATCGGGCTGGGAGAGCTTCGCGTATGGAACTGCCGCTGAAATCCGGATCCCAGGGCTTGTATGTTGAACAATGGCAGAAATTCCTCATTAAGCACACGTACCTCTCCTCCTCTCCATCAGGTGCATTCGATGCTGCAACGCGCGACGCGACGAAGAGATTTCAGACAGTCTGCAAACTCAAGTCGGATGGAATTGCCGGCAACCGCACGTTGGGCGCGGCGATTGAGAGGGGCCTAAAATTCATCGATTCGTCGGCGGCGCCTATCGAAGAGGGTTCCAATTGGCCGCCTGCTCCGTCCTTTGCGCCTCTGAGTTCCATCACTGCCATACAAAGCATCTTTGGCAAGTTCGAATATGAACTCGTGCGAGGTCCTGGTGCGGAACGGGAGAGCATTCGTATGCTGGACAATTGGGAACGAGACAACATCGTCAAAGTTGCTCTTCCTCGGATAGCCGATGTGGTCCGCGGTCCCGCTGGTGGTTCCGTGCGATTTCATCGCTTAGCCGCTAAGCAATTGCACGATTTGTGGGGGGCTTGGGAGCGGGCGGGCTTGCTTAACCGTATCGTCTCTTGGGATGGGAGTTTTAATGCCCGATACAAGCGTGGCTCCGACGTTACCAAAAAGAGCGACAAGAACCTCAGCAATCACTCCTTTGGAACGGCATTCGATATCAATGTGGACGCCAATGACTTCCGCGTCTTGCCCGCTCTGCTTCGGCAACCTGGCACCGTTCGCGAAATGGTGAGCATTGCCAACGATCACGGATTCTTCTGGGGTGGACACTTCAAAACCCGCTTGGATGGTATGCACTTCGAGGTGGCCGAAATCAAATAGTCATCCATGGTACTGAAGAACTCCATCGTGATGCAGAAAGAATGTGGCGCCCTGCGCAGGCAGGGCGCCACATGCCTGCGCGATTCACAACTCTATGACTGCCACCCAAAGGACTCGGCGGCTGCGCATTGAGGCAAACACGAGTTGACCTATGGGAGAGGCGAAAGCGAAACGTCCTGTTTCAGCATCCCAAACAGGCCTGAATCCGCGCCAAGCACCAGTTCTGTCCCTATCGGCGTATTAGCGCCAAGCACTTCAAGCGAACGGATGAATGTGTAGAGTTGCGGGTTCGTGCTAAAGGACTCGGCGAAGATGCGAATCACCTCCGCATCCGCTTCGCCTCGGAGGCGGGAGGCCTCGCCCTTGGCATTCGCCAGAATCACCTGAACGTTCTTGTCGGTTGTTGCTTTGATGATGTTCGCCTCGCGCTGCCCGACGCTGCGGTAGCCTTTTGATATCATCGAACGCTCCGCGGTCATGCGCCCGAAGACGGCTTGGAAGTTCTCGGGCAAGAGATCGGCGCGCTTGATCCGCACGTCAATCACGCGGATGCCGTATTGCGCGCGCGCAATTGCGTTGGCGCGCTGCGTCACAGTGTTCATGATCTTCTCGCGTCCCAGCGTAATTTCCTCGCGCGCAAGATTCTGAGTCTCCACAACGGCAGCCTCGGCCTCCGCCGCTTCTTCGTCCGCCACGACAGCTCCGTCTTTCAGCAAATCGTTCGTTGTGCGTATTACTTCGATGAGATTGCTCTTCCCAAGCTCCTCGCGTACCACGGAGTAAATCGTGTCGTCAAGCGACCCCGTCGCACCGACCACCGTGCGCACACTGATACGGAAGAGGAGGGGATTCTCAATCCGCCAGCGCGCGAAATTGTCGACGACCAAGGTCTTCTTGTCGGCAAGCACAATTTGCTCGGGTTCGGCATCGTATGTCATCAGCACGTCGGGAAACGACTCGACCGTGTCCACGAAGGGCATCTTGAAGTAGAGGCCCGCGCCCATGCTCACGGTCAGATCGGAAGGGGCAATCGGCGTATCCTGACCCACCGTTCGCTGTGCCACACGGTAGATGTCGTTCTTGATGCTCGTGAACTCCTCGGCTGAACGCGCACCGACGATGACGTGGACCGGCTTGCTTAGGCGCGTCACCACCACTTGCTCGCGCTCGTCTACGATAAAGGCGCACATTCGTATGACGAGCAATGCGACGAGCGCCACCACCAATACCAACGCCGCTGAAACGCGCTTCATCATTGTGCGCTCCCTTCCGTAATTGTCCCGGCCACGTCAGCGGCTACTGGAACGGACCCGCCTGTCAGCGTCTTCAAATTCACCACCCCCGTCGATTCATCCACGATGGTCAGTTTGACCTTCGGGAGCAACTCTTCCATGGCCTCCAAATAGAGCCGCGAACGCGTTAAATCGGGAGCCGCATCGTATTGCTTGGCAATGGCCGCGAAGCGTTGGACCGTGCCTTTCGCCTCGGCAACCTTGGATTCCTTGTAGGCCTCGGCTTCCAGCTTGATCCCCGCTGCCTCGCCCTCCGCGCGCGGCATCTCCCCGCTTTGGTATGCGCGCGCCTCGTTGATTAACTTCTCCCGCTCTTCACGTGCGCTCGCAACGTCGCGAAAAGCGGCCGCAACTTCCTTCGGCGGCTGAACATCTTGGAGATACACCGCCTCAATCGTGACCCCTGCACCCGTCGTGTCCGCCAATTCCTGCATCCGTACCCGTATCTCGCTCATAATCTCTTGCTTGCCCGTCGTGAGAACGTCATTGATGGAGTGGTCGCCCACGGCCTGCCGCAACGCCGCCTCGGCGATTGCTTGCAGCATGCGCTCCACGTCGCCAACGTAGAAATTGAACAGATACTCGGTCGAATTCTTCACGCGAAACTGCACCGCCATCGAGCAATCGACCACATTCTCGTCGCCCGTCAGCATCTGTGCTTCGCCTAATAATCCCGGCGTATCCTTGAATGTCCCATACGAGGTGACACCGCCCGACTCCGTTGAGCGAAACCCAATCTCAAGACGTTTCACTTGCCCGATATCGACCTTCTCCACGGTCTGAATCGGCCAGGGCAACTTGAAATGAAAACCCGGTTGCGAGGTCTTCGTGTACTTCCCGAAGGTCATCACGAGGCCTTCCTCGCCCGCGGATACCGTGTACGTAGGTCCTCCTTGCATCACCCAAAGGACGGCGGCAAGGACGACTATCGCGGCAACAACGGATTTGGCGACGCGCAAGATGGACTTGATGTCCACGTTGCCGTCTCCGCCGACAAATTCTGGACGTATGGGGGGTGGCTTAGGCATTGCAGCAAATTCTCCTCTGCGTAGTGCTTGCACTCTACGGGTGCGTCATCCCAAAAGCAAACCCATCCCTGCACGAGTGCAACGACTGCGCCCTATTGGATGTGAAAAGTCTCTCGCGGGTTTATCATGGTTTCCACCCATGGTGCTGTTGGCGGGAGCAGCCTCATGCATGCTAAAGTACCAATCATTTCAACGGAACGAGGATACGCAAAACATGAAACGCCCGACGCTTCGCTTAAACGACGGCTTCGATCACACAGCTCCCGATCTGCGGGACGACGTGCGCGAGCTGCAGCGAATTCTAAATCAGGAAGGTTTCGGTTTGGGCATGGACGGCTTGTTCGGCCGCGAAACCGAGATGGCCGTGAAGCGATTCCAGCGCGACCACGGCTTGGATGACGACGGCATCGTCGGCGAGATGACGTGGGCCGTACTCACCGGCGCGGCGCTCCCCGACCCCGACTTGGTCATGGACACGAATTACGCAACGGATCACCCGCAACTGCTTGCCCAACTCGAAGACGCACGGAAGTACCGTGCATTTATCGAGGAAGGCGCGGCCCTTTGCGGTGTACGCCCCGCCATTATCTGTGGTCTAGGATCGCGGGAATCGGGGTGG
>JBAZRU010000302.1:0-8006 GCA_041662805.1 Candidatus Hydrogenedentales bacterium
CGCTCAAGATTTCCGCGATCCTCCTCAACGTCCCGTACGTAATGACTGGCGGGTTCTCCATATAGAGATACGGCCTCTCGTGAAGCGATAGCGATTCAGGGCCCTCGCCGGGCGCGTACTTCGAGTTGGCCCCGCCAATGTACTTCGCCCATTCCATCGGGTCGTCCAACGAGCCCCGGTAATCCAGAATCTCGGAGCCATCCGAAGACCAAAGCAGCACGGAGACCCGGTCCGCATGACGCAACAGCGGGCCCCACTGGCGAAATGCCTCCGCTGCCGTCGCGCGGATGCTCGCATCGTCAACTTGCTTAAACGGCTTCAGCGACATCTCCAGCGTTACGTTGCCAAACGGAACGATCTCCGCTGCTTGGTCTGCCTTTCCAATTGCTGCGCAAAGACTTAGAAGCACGAGAACCATCGTGTAAGCGCGCTGCATTTTCACGGATTCACTTCCCCCTGCATATTTCCAAGCGGTGAGCCTACTCCTCGAATGAAGATGCGACACCAACTGAAGATAGCCTCCTGGAGGGTGCGGAGACAAGTGCCCGGCGGGCGCTTTCCAAACTTCTATCATTGCGCGCCCAGATACGTTTATTGATGATACTAATCATTTCGAAAAAGCCGCCTTTATTGAACTCGTTCGCTCTCCGTGTAACGACATATCCCCAGTGCGGTAGTAGTGAATGGCTTTCAGAGGTACCATAAACGGCACGATGCCGCGGCGCCTTGCTAGCTTGAAGCGAAAGTTTGTCCCTCGCCTCAAGTAGGTGGCGCTGGGGAAAGCCATCCTGGGGACATGACAGAAGTTGGCCTCTTTGGGGGGCTCAAACGGGTAGTAACACGAGGAGAATTTACCAATGGCACTCTGCGACGTCCTTGAAAGCGTATTTGGCGCGCTCACTGCAATCCCTGTGATCGGCGAAATCTTCGCCGCAATCTTGAGCGTCATCGGCAACGTGCTCGGCTGCGTCTAATCTAAGGCCGCTCCGAATAATCTACGCTGGAAACGGGCGAGCCTCCGAGAGGGGGCTCGCCCGTATCACGTCAGCGGCAGTCGGCACAAGCCCAGCGCTTATATTTTAAACTGCGCTTTCTGTGCTTATTGACTATTTCGCGTAAACCGCCTTTCTGGCGGCCTTTTGCCCGGTCTGTAACGATTTATCCCAAGCGCGGTAGTAGTGAATGGCTTTCAAAGAAATCTCGAACGGCTCGATGCCATAGCGCCCCGCTAGCTTGGAGCGAAAGTTTGTCCCTAGCTTCAAGTACTCGGCGCTGAAGAAAGCCAACCGGGGGACATAGGGTTTGCCCCTTTGTAGGGCTAGGAACGGGCAGAAACACCAGGAGGATTTACCAATGGCACTCTGCGACATCATTGCCGGCATTTTCGGACCGCTCGTGGACATTCCCGTGATCGGGCAACTTTTCGCCGCTTTCCTCAGCTTCATCGGCAACGTGCTCGGCTGCGGCTGACCTCAAACTCATTCGACAATTCTACGCTGGAAACGGGCGAACCGCCGAAAGGTGGTTCGCCCGTGCGCTTTTCTTGACAACCTCTTCCGCGCCACGTAGCGTTGACGACGGAAGGAGGCCGCCAAATCCGTGCAGTTGAACAGGACGACGCCAGTCTCAGGAATCGTCAGTGAGCCGAATCGAAAAGGCGCTTCCAGAGGCCTTCTTCAATGGAGCGCGACCGTCTTCATCTGGCTGGCAGTCGCCTTCAGCCTCGGCTGGTACTATACCTTCACCTACTACGGCCGCGCTGGCTGGCCCATGCCCTTTCCCGAAGCCTGGGCTTCAATCCTTCTTTACTACTTCTCCGTCATCAACGCAGACACGGAGATCCAGGCCGTTCACTGGATGCTCGTGTTCCCTTGCGCGGGATGCCTGTGGCCCCTGCTTCTCCGAATGACGGCACGCCGCCTGCCGATTCCTCGGCCCGATTTGGGAGGTTTGGCCCTGGCCTTCGCGTTAGCCGCAGTTCCGGTTGCGCTCCCCGGGCCGTTCATGGCTGTCTTGGCTGGGCTTACGACTCAGGGCTTCGAGTGGGAGCGCATGATTGCGGTGGCCCTGCGGCGCGGATTCGTCACACCTGCGTGGTGGTTGACGCCCCTGTACTTCGGCCTGGGGCTGGCGGCCTTTGTCCTGCAACTGCGCGCCTACCGCCGCTACTTTCCGCTCGCAACGCGTCTGGCATGGATGCACTACCCCGCAAGCGCAATCGCCCTTGCGCTTGCTTCAGGCATAATCGCCGCCGTCGCAGCTTACCCGCTTCGTGCGCTTTTCGAATGATGCGCCTCCGAAGGGACAACGATCGAAGGTTGTGTGTTGCCAGAAGCAGCTCTGGAGTGTTGGAGCATGATCAGAAATCGGATGCACCTCTTTGTCCTTTCGGTCACTATCTTCTTGGGGATGGTAGGTTGTGCGAACTGGGGCCTTGAAGGGGGAGACCGACTCGCCGCGGGAACGCCTGAGCCGCTCTACACGATCAAGGCGGTCACTGGACCTCCCGAAGCTGCCATCGCCAATCCCTTCGAGACCGGCGAAGTCCCCTTCATTGCAGTCTGGCTGGAGAGAGCCGGAATCGACATGGAGTACCCCTTTCTCCGCGTAGCAATCTGGGAAGATGGCAGAGTCGTCTTTGCCGAAGACCCGAATACATGGAGCCATCATCTTCTGCTGGGCCAGATTTCCCCATCGGAAGTAGAATCCCTCAAGCAACTTCTGCCCGAGACAGGGCTGTTTGACCTGAAGGAACGGCGTCTACTATACCCCGATTCAAAGAGTGTCCTACTCTCGTTTGCCAAAGGTGGCACAAGGCAAGAGTTGGCCTATGCCGAGTTTCCCGAGCCGGTGTCGGGGCCCCTTACCGACGATCAAATCCAACTTGTGAAGACTTGGTTTATGGTAAACAGAATTGTCCTCGCGGCACTCCCGTCACATGCCCAAGCGTTACACCGGCGCTTTCCTGAGCCACCGGAATCCTGGCGCGGAGAGTGAGCTAAGACGCCCGGCGCGGAGACCGGGCGCTACAAATTCACCCGGATTCTTTCGTGTGATATGTGGTTCGTATTCTCTCCGGACTTCCCGATAGCGGTCCTGCTATGCCGCGCCCGCGACGGGCTGACCCGTGGCCAGGCGCATGATCCGCTCCTGGGTGGCATCGGCCTGCATGATTTCTCCGGCCAAGCGGCCCTCGTGCATCACGAGGATGCGGTCGCACATGCCCATCACTTCCGGAAGCTCGCTCGAGATCATCATGATGCAGACACCCTGGCGAACAAGCTCGTTCATCAGCTTGTAAATCTCGGCCTTGGCTCCCACGTCGATACCGCGCGTCGGCTCGTCGAAGATGAGCACCCGCGATTGCGTGAACAACCACTTGGCCAAGACGACCTTTTGCTGGTTGCCGCCGCTCAGATTTTGCGCGGTCTGCTCGATAGACGGGGTCTTAATCTGAAGGTCCCGCACATACTGCTCCGTGATGGTGCGCTCTTTGCGCCGATTCACGAACAGGAACTTCACCAATTCCTTCAGATTCGCGAGGGAAGTGTTCTCGCGAACGGTCATCCCCAACACGAGCCCCTGGTTCTTGCGGTCTTCCGTAAGGAGGCCTATCCCCTGCCGAATTGCATCGCGCGGCGACTTGACCGTGATGGGCTTTCCCTCAAGAAAGATCTGCCCTTTTTCCAGCCGGTCCGCGCCGAAGATGGCCCTGGCCACTTCCGTACGTCCCGCGCCGACAAGGCCCGTCAACCCCACAATCTCGCCCCGATGCAACGAGAAACTCACGTCGCGAAAGACGCCTTCCCGCGAGATACTCTCCACGCGGAGACGCTCCTCGCCGACTTCAAACGTCTCCTTCGGAAACTCCCGCGTCAGCTCGCGGCCCACCATCATTCGAATGATGTCGTCGCGCGACACCTCAGATACGGCCTTGGTCGAAATATACTGACCGTCCCGCATCACGGTGAGGCGGTCGCCAATCTCGAAGATCTCTTCGAGCCGGTGCGAGATATAGATCATGCCGATGCCTTGCGTCTTCAAATCGCGGATCAGATCGAACAACGCCTTTAGCTCATGATCGGTCAAGGTCGCGGACGGTTCGTCCATCACGATAATCTTCGAATTGAACGACAACGCCTTCGCGATTTCGACCATCTGCTGTTGCGCTACGCTCAACTCATTGACCGCTTGGCGCACATCCATCATGACCCCAATGCGCCCCAACAATTCGCGCGCATCGGTGTACATCTTCTTCCAGTTGATGAATGGCGTCTTTCCGATGCGCGGCTCGCGACCGAGATAAATGTTCTCCGCGACGCTCAGATACGGGCTCAGGTTGAATTCCTGATAGATCATGCTCACGCCAAGCTGCTGCGCGTGGTGCGGCGAATGGATCTGAACCGGCTGGCCCGACAACCGAATCTCGCCCGAGTCGAGCGGCTGCGCGCCGGAGAGAATCTTCATGAGCGTCGACTTGCCCGCGCCGTTCTCTCCCACTAGGCAATGCACTTCGCCGGGCTTCAAATCGAGGTGCGCGTGATTCACGGCCACCACCCCCGGGAACTGCTTCACAATGTCGTGCATCTCAAGAACGAATTCGCTCATTTCCCCTGCTCCGCTTCAAGGCTCGCCTTGTCAATGATCCCAACCTCGACGGGCAATACCTTAGGCACGTCCTCACCCGACAAAAACGCCGCTATGGTCTCGATGGTCTTCTTCCCGATTTCGCGCGGAAACTGCACCGTGTCCGCTTTCAAGGCCTTCCCGTCCAGTATCGCATCTCGCGCTTCGGGCGTTCCATCATACCCTACAATCGTTATCTTGTCCTGCAGGCCCGCGGATTCCACCGCCGCCAATGCCCCCAGCGCCGAATCGTCATTAATTCCGAATATCGCGTTGAGATCGGGATTGGCCTGCAACACATTCTGTGCCGCAGCCATTGCCTTGTCTCTCACGCCACCGCCCGGCGCGCGCTGAACGATGGCCATTTCCGGAAACTTGGCCAGCGCTTCTTCGAATCCTCGGGTACGATCCTGCACAGACGTGACCTCGGGGTTGTCGATGATCGCCACCTTCCCCTTGCCGCCGAGCAGCTTGCCCAGATACTCTCCAAGTATGCGGCCGCCCTGAACGTTGTCGGACGCCACATGACACACGACATCCGCGTTCTGTGCCGCGATGTCCGCCGTGAACACCGGGATCCCCTTCGCCCGCGCATCGTTCACCGCCGGCGTGATGCCCGCGGAATCCTTGGGCGACACGATAATGGCATCCACGCCTTGGCGCACGAAGGTCTCGATCTGATTGATCTGCTTCTGCCCGTCGAACTCCGCATACTGAATGCGCAACGTAAGCCCATGCTTGGGCGCTTCTTCTTCGAGGGCCTCCACGAGATCACGATAGAATTGGTGGCGCTGCGTTAGCAACGACGCGCCGATCACGCGATTGGCTTTGGTGCCGGAGTCCCCCGCCTGCGACGGTGCCGGACTCTGTCCGCACCCACACACAAACACCGCGAGGAACACCGCAACGACTACGCCGAACCGCTTTGCCATTCTCGCTATCCCCATGACCCTATTTGCCCGCAGGGCACGAACCTTCCCCAGCAACACCCTACTCTACTTTTTCCCCATCCACATTGGCAATGGGCATTCCGCGTGAGAATCCCGCTTGTCCGTACCCGTCCGTGCTGGTCCGTGCTGGTCCGTGTGCGTCCATTTCGTCCGTGTGCGTCCGTGCCCCTCTACGCAATCTCCTTCACCAACGCAATCCCCAACGCCCCCAACTCCACCTCGCGCCGCGTCTCGTTGTAACGAAGCGACACGCGTACCGGCTTCTTCTCGACATTCCACAGCAGCACCGCGTTTGCGGTCGGGTACCACGCACACACTACTGGCGTCTCATCCTCGACATACGGCGTGTCCTTCAACGTCGCAACAACTTCCTTCTTGAGCGCAAACAAGTCCGGCATCGCCTCGGCAACCGCCCGTCCCCCTTCAATGGGAGTACTCAAGCCCGGACGATGAACGAGCGTCCCGTGCTTGCCATCCGCCGCCGAAGGAAAGGTCCGCGCATCAAAGTCCGAAAGGAACGTCCAACCGCCGGGCGTGGGTTCCTCCACCACTTCAAACGGTACCCCCGTCGCAAGGAATACGCTGTACGCGTTCGAGTCGCCTACCCATCGGCTCTGCTCGCCCCAGTAGTGCTTGAAGGGACCGCGCGGCGTATGCCCCGCCACGTGCTCGTGCAATGCCGCATTGTGCTTCATCGCCGGTGCAAGCACGGCCCAATGCGTCCTCGGGAACGGCGTATTGCCGCTCATGAACATCGTGTTGCGCACGTCGCACATCGTTGTGATGGCCAGCTTCGCGGCCATATTCTCCGCCGAAAGTTTGTCCGGTGGCCATGCCGTCGTTTCGCTGAACGCCAATTCCGGAGTCGCATACCGCCGATGAAACAGTACGCTGAACAATTCGTTTGTCTTGCCCTTAATGGGATCGAAGTAGTCGTCACTGAACATGAACTCGCCGACGCGGAACGGCGCTCCCGCATAATCGGCAACCCGGATTCCCGCCCGCTCGCTGCCCGAATACATCACCATGATCCCAAGTTGCGCCTCCGGCGCCGCGGCCGCCTGTTGCGCGCGAAAACATGCCGTCAGCGCGTCGCACGTGTCCGTCAGCCACGCCTTCAGTACGGGCGATAGCGTGCGGCTTCCCACGTCCGCGAGCAACGCCGCCCACTCTGCTTCCGCATAGCCATGCTTGTCGAGAAAGGCCCGCTTATGGTCCTCGCAGAAGCAGCCGCCAATGTCGTCCGGCGACGGCGCGAGCCGAAAGTCATCGTCCAGGAAGATGATGCCCGGCCGTGTCGTCTTGATTTGTTTCACGGCCGCCACGTTCTCCTCCGTGATCGGCGGATGCAGCGATACGCCGCCGACGCTTTTCCCATCGGGCCGGATACCGCGCTTCCACGGAATCCCACTCAACGGCGGCATGTAATCGGGCGTGGTCTCCGCGTACATCGGGTGCCCCAGCGGAATCGTGATGTTGTGCACGGCGAAGCCCTGCGCCTCCAGATTCTTCTGGTATTCGCCAAGCTCTTCGACGGTATAAACCCAATTGCCTTGGAAAAAATTGGCCAGCCATATGTCGCGCACGCCGGCTTCGCGGATGATCGCCGGCAGTTCCGGATCGGCCTTGATCGCATCGATCGAGATCGATGCGTGAAACGTCCTTACGCCTTTGGCGTCCTTTTGCGCGGCGTACCCGGAGCGTCCCAATAAGCTTAGCCCCGCGACGCTCGCTCCCTGCTTCAAAAATGTCCTGCGTGATATCGCCATGAAACCATGCCCCCTTGTAGTCCGTGTGCGCATCATTCTATCGAAGCCGCTCGCGCTTATCATTTCGATTCAATACCACGGACAACACCGCCGACACCGCGAAGACGACAAACGTCGCGCCATCCACCAAGACGGCATTCAGGTCAAGCCCGGTGACCGTATCCAGCAGGAACTTGATGTACGACTCCGGCAGGTCCGTGTACCCAAGACACTCCCGAATCCTCCAGTGCCAGTCCGTACACGGGCAGAAGCCTATCCCAAAGTAGAGGCCAAGCCCAAACCACGAAAACGACGTGGCGGCCACAATCGCCAGATGGACTCTGCGCGTCCTTTTCCAGGCCCACCCTCCCGCGATGAAGACAATGAGCGTGGTGTGAATCACGAAGCATGCGGCATCCAGTATCCTGTAGGCGATCATCACAAAGCCTCGCTGGAGTCGTTCATCTATAATGACAGCATCTGCATCGGGACACCGTGCTACGCTTTCGCCCGCCAACTCCCCGGAATGCGCCCGAGAAAGGCCCGATCAAGGGCAATTCAGTAATTACAGGTGATGGCATTCGACTCCGCCAAACTTTCCCGCTATCATAAGCTAACTCGTGCTTTAAGGAGTTTGCGTCGTGACCACCAAGTATTCCGTCTTTGTCGTCCCTCATACCCA
>JBAZRU010000303.1:0-1391 GCA_041662805.1 Candidatus Hydrogenedentales bacterium
CCCATGTTCGCGCTGAACGAGATTGTGTGGAAAAGCGTCAAAGGGGCCGGCTCCGAGATGCCGATTCCCATCAGCCGCTTCCATGCCGCAAGCGTGAAATAGGGGGAATTTACAAGCAGCCCCGTTCTGGTCAAAGTACTACCAGTTTAGTCATTCTGAGCGCACAAGAAGCATCGGGCTTGAGACTCGACTGTCTACTTTCCCCGATGCTTCGCTTTGCTCAGCATGACGTACGCGCGATGCTGCTGTTCTCGGGTTTCCTCTAGTATGGGGGCAATAACCGGCGAAATCCGTGCGCCAACACGATTCCCAAGAAGACCAGGTTTCGGGCCACCACCAGACTCGCAGCCAGCTCGGGCACAGGGCCGTGTCCCGACGCCAAGCGCTCCGCCAAGCCGGTCATCCAGATTATCGTGCAGGGCCAATCTGTCAGGCCATCCACCCATTCCTTAGGGATGCCTTCAATCGCCACTCCAGCGCCAACGATGGCGCCGATAATCGCACCAGTCGTGTCTGCATCCCCGCCGCACGCGATCACGTCGCTGAGTGCTTGCCGATAATCGTGCGGATTTCGAAACCACGCATGCAGGCAAACAGGTACCGTGTGGAGGGCGTATCCGGTCACGCCCTTGCCGAGTCCAAGATCGTGCGCAAACGATAGGGTCGGTTTCTCTACAGAGTCTGCTGCCCGCACGGCGGCTTCCATGAATTCGCGTGCATCTTCGCCCAAGTGTTCTCTCAATTGGCCGAGATATACATCGGGCCGCACGTCAGACCCCGATGCCGAGAATCGCGCCGCCAGGGCCACGGCATGCGCGGCATGCATCGCGCGCGGGTCGCTGTGTGTGATTCGTGTACTTGACCAAACCAATGCACGAAGATGGTCGGCGTCGCGCGCCACTAGACCCAGCAAAGCGCTGCGCATGGCAGGCCCGTTGCCCGCACTGTATACGCCGCACTTCGTCGCAGGAAACCCCACGCTCAGTTTGAGGCAGGCCCGCAATGTGGCAAGGCCGACACCGGCAGGCAGCATCCAAAACCAATGCTTGATGCGCCTCGCGAATTCTCGCTCGAACTCCGCCGGTTCGCACGCCGACGCTATCAACGCCTGGGCCACCATGCACGTGTGTTCGGTGTCGTCGGAGACAAGACCTGTTCCCAAGATAAGCCGATGTCCGGTGAGTGGGCCGTGGATCAGTTGCGCGCGGCGAGGCGATAGTCCTTCCCTGGGCAGGCCAAGCGCATCCCCTGCGGCCGTGCCCACAACGCATCCCGCGATCGAAGCACGCAATCTATCATCAGGGATCACCGGAAAGGCAGGCGTTGAGTCTCCCCAATTCACCATTGTCCAGGCATTACTCCAATGCGCTACTTATAGGTCCGCCCGAGAT
>JBAZRU010000303.1:1401-7392 GCA_041662805.1 Candidatus Hydrogenedentales bacterium
TAATTCACGATGGCCTTCTTCACCTCTACCGGTTCGAAGGCACCCATGCATCGATAGATGACCTTGCCTCCGGGAGCGACGAGCAGCGTGTAGGGAACGGCACCCTGCCACTCCTTGTCGACGGCCTCGATCAGCTTGTACTTGTCATCTTCGGAGTGCTGGATGTTGCGCATGGAGGCGGCCTGTTTGCTCAGGAATTCCTGAACCTTAGGCTGGTCGGCGGGCGCGTCCATGCTGATCGTGATAATCTCGAAGTCGCGTTTGCGATACATCCGGTGCATGGTCACCAACTCGGGGAATTCGGCCACGCACGGCCCGCACCAGGTCGCCCACACGTTGATGAGACGCAGCTTCGTCGAATCGTTTTTGACGAGCTCCGCGATGCCCGCGGCATCCATCGACTCCAGCACGGCAGGCTCTTTCGCCCACTTGTCCAGCGACTCCTGGACCGTGTGCCGCTTGCCCGTCCATTTGATGGAACATCCCACCGTCTTCGTCGTCTCGGCGGGCACGGGCTTCCCGGCGAGCACCGCATCGATGGCGTTGCGCGCGTCGTGCGATTTCACGTTAGCGGGCTTGTCCGCATCATCGATCCGGCCCGCGTAGCGCAGCTTACGTTCCTGGTCGAACACGAAGACATGCGGAGTCGAGACTGGGCCGTAGGCGCGGGACACGTCCTGCGCGTCGCCGTCATAGAGATACGGAAAATCGAAGCCGCGATCCTTCGCGCGGACCTTCATTTCATCGAACGAATCGTTGAACTCCGTGTAACCCAGTTCATCCAATCGCAACGAAAGCGGGTCGTTCGGCGAGATTGCCACCAGCGCCACGCCCTTGTCGCGGTAATCGTGCGCGATGGCCAAGACTCGATCCTCGTAGCCCTGCGCGGTCGGGCAATGATTGCACGTGAACACGACAACCAAAACCCTCGCGGCGGCGAAATCGCCTAGGGTATACGTCTTTCCATCCACACCCGGCAGGCTGAAGTCCGGGGCCGTTGCCCCGATGGGTAGCGTCTTGGGTTGCTCTTCGACAGCGGCGCTTGCCGAGAGCGCGCTACAGAGTACAAGAAGTGCAAAGCAATAACGGTGCATCACGACAAGCCCTCCTTCAACCCATACCTTTGTACTCGAAGCGCCGGCCCATTGCGGCAGGCGAAATTACATCCGTTCCATCGCTTGGATACCCAGCAAATGCAGGGCGTTCTCGATGGTCCGCCTCGTGGCGAGACACAATTGGGCGCGCGCGACGCGCTGCGCTTCGGATGCGGCGTCGAGCACGGGACACTCGTGGTAGAACGTGGTGAACAAGCGCGCTGTCTCCAGGGCGAACTGCGCCACGGGCGCGCAACTCCGCTGGGCAATGGCCTGGCGCACCGACTCGGGAAACGCCGCGATGTTGGAGAGCAGAGCCCATTCGGAAGTCGTCTGCATTGGAAACGGCGAGACCGGCTCCATCGGCACAGGCTTGCCGTACTTGCGCAGAATGGACGAAATGCGCGCGCACGAATACTGCACGTAAGGACCCGTATCGCCCGTGAACGACAGGCTTGAATCCCAGTCGAAGATCACGTTCTTGTTCGCGCCGACGCGCAGAATCGCAAACCGGATTGCCGCCACCGCCACTTGTGCCGCAATCGCCGCGCATTCCTCGGGAGTCAGATCCTTGCACTGTTCTTCGACCTTCTCCACGGCGCGCGCGGTCGCCTCGTCGAGGAAATCCGACAACAAGACGACTTTGCCCTGGCGGGTCGACATCTTGCCTTCCTTCAGCAAAATGTAGGAATAGTAAATGGGCTCGGGCGATGCGATTCCTGCCGCGGCAAGGATCAGCGAGATTTGCTGCATGTACAGGTGATGGTCTTCGCCCAGTACAATCAGGTTCAGGTCCGTGTCTTTGGACATCTTCTCGATCGTATACGCCAAATCGCGGTAGCCGTACATCGAACTGCCGTTCGACCGGAGCAGGGCGAAGTACCGGCCTTCTTCGTACGTGTGGCCAATCTTCGAGAGGTCGACGGAAAGGCGTTGTTCCTCGTCTACGAACACGGCCTCCTTCGCCCGCAAGGCTTCAAGCACCGGCTCCAAACGCGGGTCTTTCACGAAGTCCGATTCGCGGTCGAACCGGTCGTACGCAATGCCCAAACGGCCAAGCACCTGTAGCTGCCCCCGCAGGCACATCTCCGTGATGTGGTGAAACCTCTTGCGTGCTTCCTTGTCGCCCTGCTCGATGCGCGCAAGCATCTCGTATCCCTGCGCGGCAAAAGTCTCGTCCTGTTCGGCGCGCGCGTTGGCTTCGCTATAGATCCGCAGCATGTCGTCGAACGACATTTCCTCGGGCGTGTCGCACGCGAGGACAAGTAAGGCTATCTGGCGGCCGATGTCGTTCACGTAGTAGTGGACTTCGAGGTCGTATCCCTCGAAGCGCAGCAACCGGGCCAGACTGTCGCCAATCATGGCGTTGCGCGCGCGGCCCACGTGCGGGCTTGCGTTGGGGTTGATGCTTGTGTGCTCAAGCAAGGCCGTCCTGCCGATGCCGCTCTTGTTCGAGCCGTAGGCAGCGCCTTCACGCAGGATGCGGCCCACTATAGCCGCGCCGAACAGGTCGCGGTTCAGACGGAAGTTCACGTACGGACCGGCCGTTGCGATTTCGACCACTTCCGCGCCAAAGCTCACTTCTTTGATAATGCGCGCCGCCAATTCCAGCGGAGGCACGCCAAGCTTCTTGGCAGGCTCGAAGGTGCGCAACGCCAGATCGCCCATATCATGCTTGGGTGGCGGCGCAAACGTAAGGTCCGCCACGTCCAACTCGGGAAACGCTTCGAGGATAGGCGTCGATAGACAACTGTAAGTGCTCACGGAAAGAGAGTCCTTTGTAGAACACGCGCGTCATGCATGCTGCGTGGGAGTCGAAATACTGGGGTCTAGGATCTGGGATCTGGGGTCCGGGGTCTGGCGCGACAAACCGTTCGCCGCGCTCGTTCGCTATTTCCGATAGTCGTCCGTTCTTGTTCCGTGTTCCTTCAGCCTACCGTCTACAGCCTTCAGCCTCACCGTGCCGGCGCGGGTACAGGCTGTGCATCGGGCTGCGGTTCCGGCGCGGGTGCGGGCTGTGCTTCGGGCTGCGGTTCCGGCGCAGGTTGCGCTTCCGGAGCCGGGGACGGCGCGGGCTGGGCATCCGGAGCAGGCTGCGGAGAGACCGGCGCGCTGGGCGGCGTGGCCGGAGCGGGCGAGGCCGCTTTGTCCGCTTCGCCCGAAAGCTTGCGACGCCATTCCTCATCCTCGCGCTGCTTCGCGCGGTCCACATCGGATACGATGCGGTCGACGACGACGATGAGGTGATACCCGAAACTTGTCTTAACGACTTCGCTCAATTGGCCGACGGGCGCAGTCCAGACGTACTCCTCGAATCCTTCTGTGAGCTTGCCCTTTTCCGTGTAGCCTATGTCGCCGCCGCGGCTGGCGCTTTGCGGGTCGTTCGAATATTTCTGCGCCAACTCGCCAAAGTCTTCGCCTGCCAAGATGCGCTTGCGGAGTTCCTGTGCCAATTCAAGGGAGCGGGCCTGCTCGGCGGGATCCGCGGCGTTTGAAGAGATGAGGATATGTTTCGCCCGCACCATGGAATGGTAGGGCTTGATCCGGCCATACGCCCATATCGCGGCCAGCATGGCCACGAACAGCACGATGACGCCCAGCCACATCAGCTTGGTCCTGTCCTTCGGTTCCTCGATATCTTCGTGCTCAAACTCCAAGGGCATCGAACATTCCTCCGTAGAGTCGCATGTAAAACGTGATAATGATGTAACCGACCAGCCCCGCCATTGCAAGACCGATCAGAACGCTGAATACTTTGGTGGCAATGTTTACGGCATGCGTTGCTTCGTCGAGATGATACTGAGACACCTTGCGCAAAGCGGTTTCAAGTTGCCCCGAAATCTCGCCGATGTGGATCATCTCGCGCGCCGTCGGGGTAAGATAGCGCGATGCCGTGAAAGCTTCCACCAAGGTGCATCCGTCGCGAATCAACGGGATCGCCTTCACCAAATCCTTCTGCATGTAAGGATTGGCGGTCACCGCCGCGGAACTTTCGACACAATGATCGATGCGCAACCCGCTTCCGATCAAGAGCGACATACTGCGGAAGAACCGCGCCAGCCCGAACTTCTTGGTCACCGTGGACAAGGGCCACACCTTCGTGGCAAAGAACCCCCAGACGTATCCGAAGTACCCAAGCCGCGACAACACCACGCACACGGCAAACACCGTTGCGAACACGAGCATGGCCTGAGCCTGGAAGATGGCATACTCTCGGAAATAGGCCATCAAATCGAAGGGCTCGCCTTTTCCGGCGATGCCTGCGGTTACCTTGGGAATGAGCCGAAGGGCAAAGGTTCCGCAAAACCACGCAAACATAAGCTGAATAATGGGATAGGTCATGGCGCGCGTGATCTGCCGCTGCATTGCGAGGCGGTCCTCGAAATACTGGGCAAGGTCGCGCAACATGACGTCGAGCTTACCGCCGCGCTCGCCGCTCGCAATCAATTCGATGAAAAACGTCGGCAATAGCCTGCTCTGGGCCCGCGCGGCCTCCGCCAACGACGACCCATCCTTGATTGAGTCGTTCATTTTGATCAGCATCTCGCGGACTTGCCGATCCTTCTGCTGGCGTCCGACGACGTCGAGCGCACGCACGATGGGAATGCCCGCGTCGTGAGTCGTCGCCAATTGGCGGCAAAGCGGGACCATCTTTTTCAGGTCGATTTGCGGCGAGAATAGGCCCATTGCTGTGCCCTTTGGCGGTTGTCGAAGCCCGGCCACCGAAAAAACACGCCCGAATCATGTAGTCGGGCGCAGCAAGGGGAAGTGTAGCAAACCCGTATCGGTGAACGCCAACACGGCGCGGCCAAAATCAGAGGAGGGGATTTCCCCAACTCCCAACGCCCAACTCCCGGCTCCCAGCTCCCGGCTCCCGACTTGACTCCTGACTCCTGACTTCCGACTTCCTCGACTTGAGGCGTCCCGCACGGGGCAGGTATACTCGCAATCCCAGTCGGCGGCGCTGACGGATTCCTAACCTGGGCGCCTGCGGAGCGCCGAATCGACCTCTTCTTACGCAACGATACGGGAGGGAATCAAAATGCCAAGCGCGGATGCAATCAGAGTTCGTAACGTGGGGATCCTAGGTCACGGCGGAACGGGCAAGACGATGCTCATCGAGCATGTCCTCCATTCCGTCGGAAAAACCAGCCGCCTTGGAAAGATTGCCGAAGGTAATACGGTGTGCGATTACCTCGAAGAGGAAATCCAGCGCCAGCAGACCATTGCCATGAAACTCGCCTACCTCGACTGGAACGGCACACGCGTGCACCTTATCGACCATCCCGGTTACGCCGATTTCCTCGGTGAAGTCGCCGCCTCGGTCCCCGTCCTGGACGCCGTCGTCATTGTCGTCGATGCCACAACGGGCATTCAGGTCGGCACGGACAACGCCATGCAGTACGCGGATCGCTATGGAGCGGCGCGCGCCATCTTCGTCAATAAGCTCGACCGCGATCATACGGATTTTCATCAGACCGTTGCGCTCTTGCAGCAAGCCTACGGCAACCGCTGCGTTCCACTTGTAATTCCCACCGGACAGGCTTCCGGCCTGAAAGGCTGTGTCAATATTCTCACGGATCAAGTCACCGAGCACGCCGATGAAATCGAAGCCCTTCGCGCGGGCATGACCGACGTGGTCGCGGAAGTCGACGACGCATTGCTCGAGAAGTTCCTGGAAACGGGCGAGCTTTCGGCGGAAGAGTTCGACGAAGGCCTGCACAAAGGCATCCAGCAGGGCAAGATCATTCCCATTATCTGCGGAAGTGTCGACAAGGACGTCGGTATTCGCGAATTGTTCGAATGCATCGTTAAGTCGTTCCCGACCCCGCTCGAGCGAAAGGTCGTGGGACGCAACGCCGCGGGCGAAGAAGTCGAACTTCAGGTCAGCGCCGAC
>JBAZRU010000303.1:7402-7983 GCA_041662805.1 Candidatus Hydrogenedentales bacterium
CCCTTTGTGGGCCAGGTTTTCCGGACAGTCGTCGATCCGTACGTGGGCCAGCTCAGCCTCTTCCGCGTCATGACGGGAACGCTTCGTTCCGACACCGAGTTCTACAACGTCTCCACACAGGCCAAGGAGCGCACGGGTAAGATCTTTCTCATGTGCGGCAAGGAGCAGACAGCGACCGACAAAGTCGGGCCTGGCGACATCGCCGCCATGACGAAGCTGAAGCGCACGCACTTTGGCAACACGATTGCCGCACCCGGCGTCGACATCCTGCTTCCCGAAATCGTGCTTCCCGATTCCATGGTGAAGCTGGCGATTATGCCCAAGTCGCGCGCCGATGAAGACAAGATTGGTGAAGCCCTCAACCGTCTCGCGGAAGAAGACGTCACCTTCTCGCACTACCGCGACCCGGCCACCAACGAGCACGTCGTCAAAGGCATGGGCGACTTGCAGCTCGACATCCTGCTTGACCGCATGAAGCGCAAGTTCCATGTCGAAGCCGAAACGAAGACGACGAAGTTCGCCTACAAGGAAACCGTCGAAGGCAAATCCGAAGTCCAGGGCAAGTACAAGAAGCAGTCCGG
>JBAZRU010000304.1:0-4694 GCA_041662805.1 Candidatus Hydrogenedentales bacterium
CACACGGACTCACACGGACTCACACGGACTCACACGGACTCACACGGACTCACACGGACTCACACGGACTCACACGGACTCACACGGACTCACACGGACGCGCACGGGCGCACACGGACGCGCACGGACTCACACGGACGCGTACGGACGCGCACGGACGCGCAGAAATAGCGAGAAGGGGAGGCCTTAACGGTCGCCGGGAGTCTGTCCTACTCGATCCGGACGCGGCCCGTCACCGTCAGGCGGTCGTGCCTAACGACGCGAGGACGGCCTCAAGCCCGGTCCTGAGATTGACGGCGGGTTGCCAGCCGAGGACTTCGCGGGCCTTCGCATTCAAACAAAGGCTCTTTTCCACCTCTCCCGCGCGGAGCGGTTTGAGGACGGGGGCTTCCTTGAAGTCCGTCAGCGCCTGCAGCGTGTCGAAGATCTCGCGCACCGTTGTGGGCACGCTGGAGCAGATGTTGAACGTGTCATTGTCGCCTTTGGTGAGCGCCACGAGATTGGCCCTCGCAACGTCGCCCACGTAGACGTAGTCGCGTACCGGCTCGCCGAATCCGTACAAGGTCGGCTGTTTGCCCTTCGTCATCAAGTCCGTGAGCACGGCGCACACGCCGCATTCGCCGTGAGGCGCCTGGCGCGGCCCGAAGACATTCGTGTAGCGCAGCACGACCCAGGTCAGGCCATGCACGCGCCCGTACATCTTGATGTACTCTTCGCCGGCGAATTTGCTGGTCGCATAGGGGCTGAGGGGTTCGGGGCGCGTCGCTTCCGTCGCGGGATAGTCCTTGGCCGCCCCGTAGATCGCGCCGCCCGTGGAGGAAAATACGAGTCGCTTCACGTCGAATTGGCGGCACGACTCAAGGACATTGATGAGCCCCAGGATATTCATGCGCGCGTCGAACGCCGGATCCCCGACGCTCTTGGTTACGTCGATCTGCGCGGCCAAGTGGGCGATGGCCTGAGGGCGTTCCGCCGCCACTGCTTCGCGCAAACCGTCCGACGCAATATCCGTCTCGTAGAATTTTGCGCGCGGATTGATGTTCTCGCGCTTTCCCGTGGAGAGGTTGTCGACAATCGCAACGTCGTGCCCCGCGTCGACAAACGCATCCACTACATGCGACCCGATAAACCCGGCGCCGCCCGTGACAAGTACTTTCATTGCATCGATTCCTTATGCCGCGGGGCGTGCAAGAACCCCGAGAAGCCTCCCAAATGAGATGCGAAGCTATCACCCCAGGCAAAGGCAAGTCAAAGGCGCTTCAATGGGGTGCCTCAAGTTAAGAGGCTCCCTGGGAAATCTTGAAAACCCGAGGAGCCTCTTTTGGGGGGGTGGGACAGAGAATCGAGATATCTATCGCATGCCAGAAATCCTGGTTCGCGATCCAAATCGGTTGGTGTATCTCGCGGAGATGCGCATTAGTCGCGCATTCCAAATAGTGTTACGGGCTTCGGCATCTCCTCGGCCCCGTTCGTCTTTGAAAGAATGGGCTGGTACATGACCTTTACGGGTCCCGAGGTCTCTCCGCTGAACCATGAGGAGAACTGTTCAAGGCCGTCGATGGCAGACTCCCAGACCGGGAGCCAGACATGGGCGCAGGCTTCGCGAAGCACGGAAGCGTTGGCCGTGTAGGTCCACGCGACAAGCTCGATGTCCTTTCCAAGGACACGTCCGGCCCGCGCGCAGCCTTCCCGGATCTCTTCGGCATTCTCCGCGCCGCTGGCGTCGATCATGGCCGTGACGCTCCGGTCCGTCAGCAATTGATGAATTTTCGAGGCCAAATCGGTTCGCGAGAACCGCGTGTTCTTGACCAGACTCGGCACGTGGGGAATGCCCGCCGCCTCAAGCGTCTCGACATATCCCTGCTCGCGGTCTACTCCCGACTGAAATCCGTCGAACCCTTTGAGCAAGCCGATCCGCGTGTGCCCCATGCGAAGCAGGTGCTCCGTCGAAAGCCGCGATGCTTCGTGATAATCCACCGTCGCGCTGGAACAATCCGGCAAGGAAGCCAAGCGCCCCATCGCAAGATAGGGGTGGCCGGAATTGTGAATCTTGACGAGCGTCGTATCTCCGAGCTTCAGGGGCCCACAGAGCACACACCCCCAGTAGCGCTGCTCCCAAAGTCCGCGCGCATAGCAGATGTGCGTGTCTTTCCGGTACGGGTTGAGGTCGAAGATCAGGTATTTTCCCTGGCGGCCGTAGATGCGGTAGAACGCTTCGAACAAGCGGACGAAGAAGACTTCGCTGACGGGAACTTGGTTGACCGGCGCAGGAATCGTCACCCCGATGCAGTCCCGAGGTTCCGTGCGAAGACTTCGGGCGCCCTTGTGGGGGTAGTAGCCGAGCTGCTCGATAAAGCGCGTCACGCGCAAACGCGTCGACTCGCTAACGCCGCGCTCTCCATTGACCACGCGGCTGACCGTCTTGACCGACACGCCCGCGCGCCGCGCCACGTCGAACATCGTGCGCGACATGCTGCCGCCTTGTATCTTCTTCGCACGTGTCTTCACTATGGCCATGAAATTGAACTGCGCACTCCGGCGTGAATACTGAAGAAGGCGAAATCCGCCTCCGCACCCTACAAATTCCGAATAGACATCGTTGTCTACCTGTTCATAGAATAACCTGACGCTTGACATCTTGTCAAGATACTAAGCGTAAGTACTTATTGTATAGCGAGTTGGCATTCAATTTATCCCCTTCCTCGCTATTCCCGCCTGGAATCTTTCCCCCGATATTGGATCGACTTGCTTTCCTCGCGACAGACAACGTTGTCTCACTTCGATCACCTGTAGCCTTCTGCCTCCATGGGTCCCGTAGATCGTCCAGGACGTTTAGGTCTTTTCAGCTCCTTTTGACTGTCACCTCTCACGACAGCTATCATCACGCGTTCCGGGGGAAAACAGCCTGCAAGGGGGCCTTCTACAGTGGAACCTACCCACCGCACAAATCTGGTTTGCGGGTGTTCGCAACTTCGCGGCGACGTCGTCATTCCGGGCTCGAAATCGCACACCATCCGGGCAGTCGCCATTGCATCGCTGGCCGAAGGTGAGAGCTTCATCGAGCGCCCCCTTGAATCGGAAGATGCCCGCGCCTCGATCGTGGCCTATCGCGCCTTGGGGGCAACCATCGAGATTGGCTCGGATGCGTGGCGCGTTCGCGGATTTGGCGGCGTGCCCCAAGCGCCTGACAACGTCATCGACGTCGGCAACAGCGGCACCACGATGCGCATTGCCACGGGCTCCTGCTCGCTGCTGCGGGCCGGGGCTGCCGTATTGACGGGCGACGACCAGATCCGGCGGCGTCCCTGCGGACCGGTCGCCAAGTCGCTGACCGATCTCGGCGCAAAGGTGTGGTCCACGCGCGACAACGGGTGTCCTCCCATGGTCGTGGAAGGGCGCTTGCGCGGAGGCAACACGACCATCGAGGCCGTTTCCAGCCAATACCTCACGAGTCTGCTCATGGCCGCGCCGCTCGCGGACGGCGACACGACCATCGACGTCGCGTTGCTGAACGAAGGTCCTTACGTCGAGATGACGCTCGATTGGCTGCGACGCCAGGGTATTGTCGTCGAGCAGGAAGGAACGACGCCCGGCAAGGATCTCCGATACCATGTGCGCGGCGGGCAGCGGTATCTGCCGGTCAACCGGCCCATTCCCGCGGATTGGTCCACGGCAACGTTCTTCCTCGCGGCGGGCGCGCTCGGCGACAATGCGATCCGCGTGCAAGGGCTTGACCTCAGCGATACCCAAGGCGACCGCGCCGTGCTCGATTATGTGCGCAGGCTCGGCGCGCGTGTGGTCGTTGACGCCGATGGCATCCTGGTCCAGGCGAACGACCTCGTGGGATGCGAGTTCGATTTGAACGCGACGCCGGATGCGCTGCCCATGATGGCCGTGCTCGGGTGTTTCGCGAAAGGGGAGACGCGCCTCGTCAACGTGCCGCAGGCTCGCTTGAAGGAAACCGATCGCATCGCCGTCATGCGGCAAGAGCTACAGAAACTTGGCGCAACCATTGAAGAGTTGCCGGACGGCCTCGTAATCAAGCAGAGTACGCTGCGCGGCGGGCATGTGGAAGGCCACGACGACCACCGCGTGGTGATGGCCCTGGCCATTGCCGGTGCGCACATGGATGGCGTGACCACGATTCACGGGTCCGATGCGATGGCGGTGACGTATCCCGGTTTTGTGGATGCCGTCACCGCGCTGGGCGGGGCCGTGAAGCCGGTACATGCGGGAGTGAACACATAGTCGTCCGAAACGCGTCGCGTTTCGGATATGAATCGTTACCGAATGGAGGACGTTGAGTCATGCTTGGGTGCAGCTATGGAACCTTGTTTCAAACGGCAGTCGCGGGGGGCTCGTATCAAGAAGGCTTGACTGCCCACATTCAAGGCGTTCCGCCCGGACTCCGCATCACGGAAGAGGAAATCTACCGGGAACTGCTTACGCGCAAACCCGGTCAGGGCGAATTGACCTCGCCGCGCCGCGAGCCCGACGTGCCCGTCATCTACAGTGGCGTCAACGCGGCGGATACGATGCCGGGGTTCGAGACGGGCGGCTACACCAACGGCACGCCGCTTGTCGTGCTCATCCCGAATCTCGACAGGCACTTCGAACACATCGAACAATACCAGGTCACGAACCGCACGCCGCGCCCCGGCCATGCGTCGTATGCCTCCTACCAGAAGTACGGC
>JBAZRU010000304.1:4704-7983 GCA_041662805.1 Candidatus Hydrogenedentales bacterium
ATTGGCGCGGGCTTTTTCAGCGGACGCTACACGTCGACCATCGTCGCGGCGGGAGCGATTGCCAAGCGTATCCTCAAGGATCAGGGCATCGAGGTATTCGGTTACGTGAAAGAGGCTGCGGGCATCCGCGCGCCGGAGGTCACGCACGACGTCGCGAAGGCGAAGGTGGCCGCGTTCAAGGAAGTCCGCCGGTTGAACGACCCCATCTACAAATGGGTCTTCACCGATGGCCGCTTCACGGGCGAGATGCGCTTCCTCGATAAGATGGCCGTGTTGGCGCAACTCGAACGCGAACTGATCCGCGTGCGTGCCGATGCTGCGCCCGTCGACGAAGCGGCCATGCGTTCTCAGTACGGCGTGCATCCCTTCCTCAACTGCCCCGACCTGGACGCCGCCGACGCCATGTACGACAAGATTGTCGCCATCCGCAACGAAGGCGATTCGAGTGCGGGCGTCGTGGAAATCGTGGCGACCGGCGTGCCCGCGGGATTGGGTGAACCCGTGTTCAACAAGCTCGACGGCGAGCTCGGCCGCATGATGAGCATCGGCACGATCAAGGCCGTCGAGATCGGCGCGGGGTATGCAGTCAAGGATCTGCGCGGCTCGGAGGTCAACGACCAATTGCGCGCCGAAGGCGGTCACGCGAAGTTTCTGTCCAACAGCGCGGGCGGCATCACCGGCGGCCTCACCACCGGCCAGCCCATCGTGGCGCGGCTCATCGTC
The DNA here is from genome assembly GCA_041662805.1 of Candidatus Hydrogenedentales bacterium. GTDB lineage: Bacteria > Hydrogenedentota > Hydrogenedentia > Hydrogenedentales > SLHB01 > JAIBAQ01. The sequence goes on from JBAZRU010000304.1 coordinate 5,428, forward strand.
AAGCCGACGCCGACCATCGCGAAGCCGCAACACACGATCGACAAGGTGTCGATGGAAAACGCCGAACTCGCCGCCGTCACCCGCCGCGACCCGACCATCGTCGCGCGCGTGTGGCCCGTGGCCGAGGCCTTCATGGCGATGGTGTTGCTTGACCAGCTCATGATGCATTACGGTTACCGGGCGCTGTGGGCGAAGGACTAAACCTGGACCCCAATCCACCCCTGGGATACGAATGCAGGAACTCAACGCCATTATCATCGGGTTCCGCGGCACCGGAAAATCGAGTGTCGCGGACCTGATTGCCATGTGCACCAACCGCACCGCGCTCCATATGGACGAGGAGATCGTCAAGCGCGCCGGTTCGCCTATCCCCGAGATCGTCCGCAACTACGGGTGGGAGACGTTCTGGGATCTCGAATCGCTGGTCGCCACCGAGGCGAGCATGCTGCGCAATTCCGTCATCGACACGGGTGGGGGAGTCATCCGGCGGCACACGAACATGGAGCAGCTCAAGGCTACGGGACGCGTGTTCTGGCTGACCGCCGAAATCGACACGATCAAGGAACGTTTGAGTGATCAGACGGATCGCCCGTCGTTGACCGGTAAGAAGTCGTTCCTGGACGAAGTCGAAGAAGTGCTTCAAGGGAGGATTCCGTTGTATCGCATGTATGCGGACTACGAAGTGCGGACCGACGGCCGTACGGTGAGTGAGATTGCGAATGAGGTCGTGCACCTGCTTTGCGGCGAATGAGGGATTAAGGCAGGCGGGCACGTGAGGGCGGCTGCCTCACAGGCGGGGGAGCAAGGACCTAAAGGACCTAAAGGACGCAAGAGACCAAAGCGGGGGAAGAATTATCGGGAGCGGCTGTACAGTACAGGGCATGCTATACTGCCATTGGTAACAAGGTCAGCGGATGGAGGAGTCATATCGATGCGTGTGCAAACGTTCGTGGGCAAAGTATCAATTGAGGCCCTGCAGCAGATGGACGAACACATCAACCAGTGGATGGCCACGCACAACATTGAGCCAAAGTTCGTGACCCAGTCTTTTGGCTACGACAAACCCCGCGAGGCGTGCCAGGAAGAGCCCGCGCTGGTGACGAGCATTTGGTACTGAGGTGGTTCTCTCCCCAAAGACTTGCGCCCATTCGGAGGGCGGGTTTTCCAACCCGCCGCACGTACCCAGCAAATACCAAATAAAGACGCGGGTTAGAAAACCCGCCCTCCGAATTCGAGCACATGCTCATTGTCAGTATTGAACTTCAGTCGCCTCACTGAACGACAGGACCGACGGTAAAGGCAAAGTCGTCCGCCTTGGATTCTTTCTCCGCATTTCGTTCCTTGCCCTCGTCGTCCGCGCGGTTCATTCCGAAGCTGTAGATAATGCACCCGCCGTTATCCAGCTTTCGGTAGGAGACTGGTTTCAACTCCTTCGTGTAGATGTCGATGGGAATCTCGGCGACGTAGGCAGGCACGAGCATTTCCAGGTTTTCAGGGAGTTGCCCCGTTGCCAGCCGGAACCGCAGCGCCCCAAGCCCGGTCTGGGCCATCGCCAACAGCATTCGGATACGGTACTCCGACTCGTAGGCGCGTCCGATAGCTGGCAGGAGAGTCGCCGCCCGCGGAGACATGAACTGCATCCCCTCAAGGATTCTATCGTCCCATCCACTACGCAAACCGCGTTCCATGGACATGCGAAGATCTGCGCCTGCCTTTATTGCCTCGTCGTAGAATCGGATCATGGACATCCGCTCTCCTTCGGCAGGGAAGACCATCTGAGGGAACATCCATATGGGTTGAAAGAAGCCTTGCTCGTGCAGGGAGATGGGTTGTGCATCCGGATCGGGCTCATCCCAGTTCATCGGGGTGTCGACGATGCTCAGCCCAATGGCGGCCTCGCCCATGATCGCACGGTCCAGAATCCTCTCTTGCTCTACTGGAGGCAAGGCCTGCCCCAACGTCTGCTGCAACTGCAATAACTCGGCGTCGGACAACGCGTCATAGAATGTGACAAACTCCGCGGCCTTGCCGGCAATACCGAGAATCGCCATTCGCACCAACTGGGAAATAAGGATAGGCTCTTTGGACAACGAATCTGCCAATGCCAGTTGCGCCTGGATGGAATCCGTCGCCCTGGAGGCCTCTCCGGCCATTGACCAATGAAGTGCATCGACAGATAGTCCGCGGGCAAGATTGCGTAGCCGGGCCAAATGCTCCAATTGGACATCAAATCCTTGCGTGAGGTCAATTGGATAGCGGGAAGCGTCTGACACTTCGCGTCCGATTTGTTGCAGGGTCGGCGCGATTCGGGAAGTTACCTCCTGCCAATACGCCTCGGTAGTCTTTAGGGTTTCTTCCGGGATAGGGCCGAGTGCGTCCACATGTGAGGTTCCCACGATCAGCACCTGATCGAGGATGTACTTCTCGGCTGAAGTGTCGAGCGTAACGCCTTCGAGTCCTTTTGTCTGTTCAGCCAGGAACTCTCGGTCCAGGCGCTCAACTTCGCTCGCGATTTGCGTGTATTTCTCGGCCGCGTTTTGATTGTCCGGCACGTTG
>JBAZRU010000305.1:0-7982 GCA_041662805.1 Candidatus Hydrogenedentales bacterium
GCCGGCTTTTTGCAGAAACCTTTCCGCATGCCCACGCTCCGCGCGGAACTCGCACGGGTGATCAAGCCGAAGAAAGCCGCGGAAGACTGAAAGCTGGGGTTTGGGGTTTGGGGTTTGGGGGCTGGGGGCTGGGGGCTGGGGTGGCGCGGTCAGATTGGCAGAACCTATGCGACTCGCAGGAATACATGATCTATCGGCCCATAGGCCCCGCGAATTGCGCAGTCCACAGGTCTTAGATATCTCCACCAGACCCCAAACCCTAGACCCCAAACCCCAAACCCTTCTTCTACGCCCAACGCTTCAGCGGATGCGTGCGTTCCTTAAGCGGAATTGCCACACGGTTCCCGCCCTGAATATACGATTCAAATACGGCCTGCGTCATTTCGAGCGCATCACGCCCGTCTTGGATGCTGCACATAGGAGTCTTGTCGGTGCCGATGCACGCAATCACGTCGTTGATAATCGGCAGGTAGCGGGTCAGCTTCTGCTCGCCTTCGGGTGGTGCCGGCGCGTCGGGCAACGGCTCCCACTTCACATCTTGGCCGCCAGGCGCCCATGTGGGATCGCGCAGGATGTAGATTTGCGCATCAACGTTCATGCGAATCGTCATGACGGCCTGCGAGCCGTACAGGTCGAGCCCCCAGCGGCCGCCACCGTCGCGGTTCTTCATGCTGGTGAAACTACCCGGCACGCCTTGGGCAAATCCGAATGTCGCGCTTATGCGATTGCCGACGATCGGCCCCAACGGCTCTGTTGCTTCCGTTACATCTGCTTTCGTGGCTGGTTTCCCGTTGAACGTGATGTCCGCGCTGCACCACGAAGGCTTGTCCATCAGATATTTCATCATGTCGAAGATATGGCAACCAAGGACGACCAAGTCTTCGCCACCGGCCCGGTTGTCTTCCTTGCCGCGCGCACGCAGTTCCAGGATGCTCCCCAGGATGCGGTCTTCAACCACAAGCTTGCGTACGTGCTGCATCAGCGCCGACGCCCGGAAGTTGAAGCCAATGCCCCATTTGAGATTCTTCGCGTCCATCGCCGCGAGGATCTCATCCGCTTCGGCGAGGTCAACGCACAGGGGCTTTTCGAGGATCCCGTGGCATCCGTGCTCCGCGCACGCGAGAAGGTATTCCTTGTGCTTGGGAGTCTGCCGCGGACCCACGACGACCAAGTCGGGTTTCTCCTTCTCAAGCATCTCGCGATAGTCGGCATAGAGCCGCGCCGCCTTGGCTTCCGCGCCACACTTGGTGCGTCCCGCTTCGTCGGGGTCCGCAAGCCCCACAACCTCCACGTTGTCCCTCAGCGTGAAGACCAGGTGCATGTCGTGGCCGTAACCACCGTTCTTCGTATCGCCTATGATGCACGCCTTTAGCTTCTTGGTCGCGGAGTCCTGCGCATGCGCCGAAACGCTTGCTGCCACGGAAGCCGCTGCCATGGTCGTCATGAATTGCCGGCGATTGATATCCATCGAATCTCCCCTCCACAGGAACATGATAAGCACGAGTTTGTAGCCAACGCTGCATGATAGTCCCTGAGGGGCGCAAGCGCAAAGCGCACCGCCAAAGGCCGGCCTTGACGGAGTGGATTCCTAGACTGCAACTGGCTGCGCAGGCTTATCCGAGTAAGAACAGGGCGGACCTAGCTTGTGCAATTTCGAACGTTTATTCTGCACTAATGACAAAATTTATCTATTCCCAAGCGGCACACATACAATATGTTGTGTGCAATATGGAGTATTGTCTAATATGTGGATGGCATGAAAGATGCTAGTTAGGGTAAGGTCAGCAACCTATCGGGAAGCTGGCATTCTTTGAATAAGGCGTGAGTCAGGGACAAGGCAAAGCAAGTCTCGCGGGCAGTACGACGCGACGAAAGGTCAATCATGGCTGCAGCGATTCTGGCCGAACCGGCGTATGCATTGAAAGAAGAGTTCGACGAAAACGGGTTTGTCATCCTGCGCGGGTTCTTCAGTCCAGAAGAGATGGACATGGTCCTGGAGGAAATTAAGAGGGCCGGCGCCCAGCAGCATGGAGAGCACTGCCTCAACAAGGACGACATGGTCTTCTTCGGCGATATCGTCCGCTCGACGTCGCTGCTCCAATCGTTTGCCACGCAGAGTCGCGTCATCGATTTGTTGAAGGAACTGATCGGCCCCGACTTTTGGATTCGGTGGGATCAAGCCGTCGGAAAGTATCCGGGTGGATCTCATTTCCCGTGGCATCAGGACAACGCCTACAACAAATTGCTCGACCCCCATTTTCAGTTCTGGGTCGGCCTGACGCCGATGAACGAAGAAAATGGCGGGCTCTGGCTGCAACCGGGTAGTCACAAGCTCGGACTGTTGCCGCACAGCAAAGTCGACAACCATCTTGCATGCGACGTGCAGCCGTGCAAACCGCAATTCATCTCCACCGAGAAAGGCGACATCATCGTCTTCTCTTCGCTGGCGCTGCACTATACGACGCGCAACATCTCCCAACGCGAACGCTGGGCCTGGGTCATCGAATACATGTCGTGCGACTACTTCGATCCGCACGTGAGCCCCCCCTACTTCGTCGTATGCGAGGACGGGCAGCCCGTGCAGAAAGTCGTGGATGGATACAAAGGCTCCCTCGATCCGCGCCAACGAATGAAATATCTCGGCGCACGCACCAAAGAAGGCCTCCGCGCCAAGGCGAAACGCGTTCTGGCAAAGGCAACGCGAATCGTCCCCGGCGTGAAGTAATCGTTTAAGTACGAGGCGCGGCCCCATGCACCGGACCCGGTGCGCGGGGCCGCCTTGTGTCTGCGCACGAAGTATTCTGTTTCGCATATCGTTGACATAGTCAATGATTTGGTCTATAATATGCCCATGACTACTTCCAAAGAACCGCCGATCACCGCGCACCTTCACCACACGGGCACGGAGCCACACCTGTTGCGCGAGGTGATGCGGACGTACCAAGCCGCGCTCAACGTGTTTTCGCGCGAGACGGGCGCGCCTGGTGCGCGATTGGCGTTGATGCGCCTATTGGCCACCTGCGATGAAGAGGAACTGGGCGTCCTGCAAATCGCGCGCAGGCTTGGAATCGATGCGGCGGCAGTTGCCCGGCAGGTCAAAGACATGGAGGCAGAACGTCTGCTGGCGCGTCGAGCCGACGCCAGGGACAAGCGGCGGTCGTACGTTCGCTTGACACACAAGGGGCTGCGGCTGTTTCAGGAAGTCCATGACCGTGTTCATGAACTCGAACGAAAGGTCCTCGCAGGCGTGGCATCGGAAGACGTGACGACCACCGCGAAGGTATTGGCGCACATGCGCGCCGCGCTGGAAGAATTGAGGTAGAAAGGGGATTGGCATGGAGACTCGACTCAGGAAACCATTCAATAAACGTGCGTTCGCGGCCCTGACAATTGCGGTTGCCGGAATTGGATTGCCGGTCACCGGAATCGCGAACCACATATATCAATTTGAACCGATGACCCTGGAACGCCACGCGTGGATGTCGGCACACAATGTCCTTGGGTTGCTCTTCGCGAGCTTCGCGCTGTGGCACGCCTATCTCAACAGACGCGCGCTCCTGACGTATGTCAAAGGAATGGTGGCGAGGATGCCCTTGCTGAGCCGCGAGGCAATTCTCGCCGTTGCGGTAGTCGCACTGGCCCTGTTCATCTTCGTGGGCCATGCGTTTCACGTTCAAGGGTAAATGGCGAAGAGGAGGCTTGCATGATCAAGATGATTCTTCGACCCGCTTCACACCTACGCACTCCCTTTGTCGAGATGAATCCACGCCTGTGCGTGGCCTGCGGTGCGTGTGTCCAGGCGTGCCCACATCGCGTGCTCGGAATCGTGAGCTTTTTGAAGCATCGCCATGTCCATGTTGACCATTCCGACACGTGCAGAGGCTGTGAACGTTGCATCGAGGCGTGTACGCGCGGCGTAATCCGGGCTCGTGTGTCGAAGTAGATGAGCAGATCAAAAACGCGATGAATGCAAAACGAGAGAGGGAAGCGTTGCTCCCCTCTCTCTAGTATCGCTGCACCCGGCCAAGGGCCCGGGAATCACATCTTCTGCATCATCTGAAGGAACTCGGAATTGCTCTTCGTCTTCTTGAGCTTGTCGATAAGGAGTTCCGTCGCTTCCGTGACGCTGAGCGGGCTGAGCACCTTGAGCAAAAGCCAGATGCGCTGCAACTCGTCGTCGTTGACCAACAGCTCTTCTTTGCGCGTGCGCGACTTGAGCACGTCGAGCGCCGGGAACACGCGCTTCTCCATCAAGCGGCGGTCAAGATGGATTTCCATATTGCCCGTGCCCTTGAACTCTTCGAAGATTACGTCGTCCATGCGGCTACCCGTTTCGATAAGGGCCGTCGCAAGGATCGTCAAGCTTCCGCCCTCTTCGATGTTGCGAGCCGCGCCGAAGAATCGCTTCGGGCGCTGCAGGGCATTCGCGTCGACACCGCCCGACAGCACCTTGCCGCTTGCCGGCACGATGACGTTGTAGGCGCGCGCGAGGCGCGTGATCGAGTCAAGCAGGATTACGACGTCGCGCTTGTGTTCGACCAGGCGGCGGGCCTTTTCGAGCACCATCTCGGCAACCTGGACGTGCCGCTCTGGCGGCTCGTCGAACGTCGATGCGATAACCTCGCCCTTCACAGAGCGGGACATGTCCGTGACTTCTTCGGGGCGTTCGTCAATGAGTAGCACGATAACGTGCGCTTCGGGATGATTGATGGTGATGCTGTTCGCAATCTTCTGCAAGAGCACCGTCTTGCCGGTGAACGGAGCCGCAACAATCAACCCGCGCTGGCCCTTACCGATCGGAGAGATGAGGTCCATGATACGCATGGCAATCTCTTTGGGCTCGGTCTCGAGACGCAGCCGCTCGTTCGGGTGCAACGGCGTAAGGTTGTCGAACAGGATGCGTTCGCGGGCGACTTCCGGGCTCTCGTAGTTGACGGCTTCGACCTTGAGGAGGGCAAAGTAACGCTCCCCCTCCTTCGGCGGCCGCACGTGCCCTTGGATAGTGTCGCCGGTGCGCAGGCTGAATTTGCGGATCTGAGACGGCGACACGTAAATGTCGTCGGGTCCGGGCAGGTACGAATACGAACCGGAACGCAGAAAGCCGAATCCGTCCGGCAGTATTTCGAGCGTGCCTTCGCCGTAAAGCGACCCCGTGGCCTCGATGCCCTGTTGCAGGATCCGGAAAATAAGATCCTGCTTCTTCATGCCGCTGTAGCCTTCGACGTTCAACTGGCGCGCGGCTTCGAAGAGTTCGGCCATCGTCATCTTCTTCAGGTCGGTGATGGACAACTCCGGACCTGTCCGCTCAATGTTGTCCCCGTTCTCGCCGTCCAACTCGTTGGCTACGTCGAGCACAGGCTGGTGACTGCGCGGACGGTCGCGGTTCGGACGGCCGCCGGGGCCTCGTCCGGGTCCGCCCTGTCCGGGCCGCCTCATGCGATTGTGCGGTTTCGATTGGGGTCGGTCGTGCATTGTTCTCTCAGCCATTCAACATCCTTTCGTCGCCCCGAGCGACAACAGGCCCTTCGGCCTCTGTTTTTTCTCGTGCTCCCCTGAATTCCTCAATGAATCTCCGCCCAGTTGGCGCCTACCCCTACGTCCACCTTGAGCGGGACACTCAGAGGGAAAGCGTCTTCCATTATCGTTTTCATCAAGCGGGCCGTCTCCTCCGCCTTGTCGGCAGGGGCTTCGACGACCAGTTCGTCGTGCACTTGTAGAATTAAGCGGGATTCCGTGTCCCGCAATGCTTCGTCCAGCCGCACCATCGCAACTTTGATGATGTCCGCCGCGCTCCCTTGAACCGGCGTATTCATCGCGACGCGTTCTGCTGCCTTCCGTACGCCCACGTTGCTGCTGGTCAAGTCCGGCACATAGCGCCGACGGTTCAGCAGCGTCGTAACGTACCCATCCGCGGTAGCCTTGGCCAAAGTGTCGGCAATCCACTCCTGTATGCGCGGATACTTCGCGAAATACTGCTCGATGAACCGCGCAGCCTGTGCATTGGCAATACCGAGATTGCGCGCAAGACCAAAGGCGCTGATGCCATAGACGACGCCGAAATTGACGGCTTTCGCTTGCCGCCGCATCTCCGGTGAAACCAGTTGAGGCATCACGTCGAACACGCGAGCCGCCGTCTCCTGGTGGATATCCGCGTCTTGCTCGAAGGCTTCGCGCAAGTGCTCGTCGCCGGACAGGTGGGCCAGAATTCGTAATTCAATTTGTGAATAGTCGGCAGAGATTAATCTGTGGGACCGATCGCCGGGAACAAATCCTTCTCGAATTCGTTTGCCGATCTCGGTTCGAACCGGAATATTCTGCAAGTTCGGGTCGCTGCTCGACAGGCGCCCTGTCGCGGCAACGGCCTGGTTGAACGATGTATGGATACGTCCGGTTTCCGGGTGCCTAAGCTTGGGAAGCGCCTCGATATAGGTGCTTCGCAACTTCTCGAATGTGCGGTACTCCAGGATCTTTTCGGGGAGCGGGTGCTCCCTCGCCAACTCCTCAAGAACCTCGACGTCGGTTGAATATCCTGTTTTGGTCTTCCGGAGCGGTTTGAGCCCCAGCTTTCCAAACAGAAGTTCCTGCAATTGCTTGGGGGAATTAATCTGAAACGGCTCACCGGCCGTCTCGTATATCTCGGCTTCCAGTGTTCGCAGCCGCGCTTCTACTTCGCGCTGGAGCCCCGCGAACACCGCGAGGTCGATGGCAACCCCCGTCATTTCCATTCGGGTCAGCACGCCGATTAAAGGAAGCTCGACGCGCTCGAACAGGTCCATCAGTCCCCGTTCGATAAGAATGGGCCGGAACGTTTCCCCCAGCCGCCCCGTCACATCGGCGTCTTCACTCGCATACGCACAAGCTTGATCGACGGGAACCTCGTCAAAGGTTATGGTTTTGGATCCCTTGCCGATCACATCGGAGATTGGGATAAGCTTGCGCTTGAGGTAGTGAAGACTGATTTCATCTAGATTATGCCTCATTCGGGAGGGGTCTGTCAAATAGGATGCCACCATGGTATCCAGCCGGATCCCCTGCAACCGTATTCCCGCGCGCTCCAGGACGATTAAGTCGTACTTGATGTTCTGGCCGATCTTGCCGATGGACGCGTCTTCCAGCAGCGGGCGGAGCAAATCGAGCGCCTGCTTCAACGGAAGCTGTTCCATGGGTTCGCCGTCTTCGCCCATGACCGCCATCGCCATGGAGGTGTGCCCCAGGGGAATGTAGTACCCCGTGTTCGGCTTGCTGCTCATCGAGACGCCCACGAGCCGGGCGCGCATGGGGTCGGTCGAGGTGGTCTCGGTATCGACGGCGAACTCGCCCGCCGCGCGCATCTCGGCGATTGCTGCCGCGAGTTCGCTTTCGGTCAGGATGAGACGGTAATCGAGCTCCTCGACGGTTGCCGCTCCCGGCAGGTACTCCTGGAGCAGGGACTGGAACTCGAGATCGGAAAAGACCTGCACGAGCTTCTCGCGGTCGAACGCGTTCCGCAGGCAGTCATCCACTCCGATATCGAGGGGCACATCGGTCTTGATCGTCACGAGTTCGCGGCTGAGCATGGCCATCGCGCGATCTTCGAGCAACCGCTCCTTTTGTTTCCCGGAGATTTCGTCGATGTGCGCGTAGATACCCTCGATCGTCCCATACTTTTCGAGTAGGGTTCGCGCCGTCTTGGGCCCAATGCCGCGCACGCCAGGTACATTATCCGCAGTGTCGCCCATGAGCCCGAGCGCATCGATGACATGCTCCGGGGCTACGCCGAACCGCTCCTTCACTTCCGGGATGCCAATCCACTGGCCGTCGTCTTCCTTATTGGGATCGAAGACCGTAACGGTATCGGTCACAAGTTGGAGCATGTCCTTGTCGCCCGTGACGACCGCGACGTTCAACCCCGCTTCGCTTGCGCGGCACGCCAACGTGCCGATCACGTCGTCTGCTTCCACGCCCGGCACGACAAGGAGACGGATATTAAAGGCCTTCACAAC
>JBAZRU010000306.1:0-7969 GCA_041662805.1 Candidatus Hydrogenedentales bacterium
CGGGATATGACCTTTCGGACCTCATTTGACCAGTCGTACGCACAAGCGATGAAGGATTGCCCATCACTTGCGAAGCTTGTCACGCGACCCCATTCCACATCCGACCCAATAGCCACACGACGACCGGTGACGCATTGGGCGTCTTTGCAGATGAACGGTGGTCGCCCCTTCCACGCCTCGAACGCCAGGCAGGCCGACATATTGACGCCATAGGCCCGATCAACGGCACACGCGAGTGTGTAGTATCTCTCCCCAGTCGCAGGAGTCTGACCGAGCCAATACCCGCCATTGAAGCCGCGCTCGGACGGCGCGTTTGCGATCAGACTGAAGTCGTCAACATAGAAGCGCATGCCGTATTTGATGGCCATGCCCAAAGCGTCACCCATTGCCTGATTCAACCGGTTCCATGAATCGCCTTGCTTGTCTCCGACGCTCTCCCAAACGTGCCGCAGAAAGTGAATTGCTGGTGAGTCTTTTTTCATTTCGCCAATTCCCTTACTCTCTTCCACTTCGGAACTTCAAGGCAGATACACTCGCCGCGTCTGTGTCTTGCGTCCGTTGCGAATCGCCTGCACCATCGGGCCGCTAAACAGAATTGGACGCTCTTTCATTTCCGCACCGTCCGATCCTCAACAACCACCTTCCCCACGCGGCTGAAGTCCTTGACCCAGCTTTTCAGGAGACGGTTCGCGTACTTCGGAGTCATGAATCTCATGTCAGTCACGAACCAACTACCGATCCGCACTGTGAGTGTGTGAGAGTGAAATGGACCCCGCTCCCTAATGATCCTTATAGGCTCTTTCATGTCTCGCCTTTCTTCGGTTTGGCCGCGTTGAAGTTTTGTGTTTTCCACGGAACACTCGCCGGGGGGTCTCGAAACAGCGGCCCTTCTGCGGGACAGGGATGCCGAGAATGCGGAGCACAGTAATTGACACATATCCCAGACTCCCGGTTCCCCAGTATCGTCCATTGATACATCCGGGTGCGTCCTCCCAGAAAGCCACGCTGCCCAAAACGGAATGCCTGTCTCGACTGATCCAGATCGTCTTCGGTTTGGTTTTCATCGCTTCTCCTTCTTCGTCTCCCCGACGAGACTCATAGGGCTCCATGTGCAACCCCCGAGCACCCACTGTAAGGCGGTTGCCATGTCATAGGCCCGGTAGTCCTCTGGTTTGGCGTGCTCGTGGGCGCGGAACAACCGCTCCATTTGCTTCCTGATCGTTGATTCCTTCAGCATCGTTATCCTTTCTTCTTCAGCTTCGTTATCACCCCGCGCAGGGCCGCGACCGACAACCGCAGGTGTTCGCGATCATCTTTCACGTACTCCCAGTTCCGTTTGTACCGGTCTCGCTCATCAGCGAGTTCTCTGTATGAGCCAGACATCCGCTCGACAGCATCCGCAATCCGCTGGAGGCAGCCGACTGCTATGCGCTCACAATCCGGCTCGCTGCCATCTGTGTTAAACCAACGGCTACGCGACTTTTCATCCCAGTATTTCTTGTCGGTTCCCATCATAGTCCCTCGATACCGTTTCCCATGTACGCCTTCACAAACTCCGCCGCGACTTGCGGAACGATCGCATTGCCCGCTCCCCGCAACAGGCCCACTCGCGAGCCGGAAAACCCATCAGATAAAGGGAAAAGAGCGGGTTCAAGCGGAATGCGCCTTTGTTTGCCGTCTCGACAGAGGATGGGGATGGAGTCGGACCAAGCATCACAGCCTGCTCGTTCAGCGGGCGGGCATTCCTGCCCATCGTATCTTGGCTCGCCCGGCCATCCCGGAAGTCCCTGGCCGCCGGCGTTGCCCAGCCCGCCATTTTGCTGAGCGATACGCCATTGTCGGCACTGTTTTGTTGACAGCGTTCCTCTGCCCTGGGAGTTGCCCATCCGACCATCTGTGCCGCATCGTCTAAGTTGATTGCGTGCCTCTGAAGTCTCCGTTGCATCGCTGCATCCGGGTTCCCTTGGATTCCCCCTTTTCGCACATTCGGTGTTGGCCAACCAATACAACCGCTGCCTGATGTGCGGCGCGCCGACGCTGTGTGCGCCCAATACCGCCGCTGCGCAGGCGTAACCCGCTCCCTCCAGGTCTGCGAATACTCCGTCGAGCCATCCGAGGCGAACCGCGCCTTCAACCTGCTCTCCAAAGACGATTGCAGGGCGGCACTCTCTGATGAGCCGGAACATCTCGGGCCAGAGATGCCGCTTGTCGGCAGTGCCCGCACGCTTGCCTGCGACTGAGAATGGCTGGCATGGGCAAGAGCCTGTCCAAACAGGCCCACTCCACCCGGCGAGTTGCAAGGCGTAGTCCCATCCACCGATTCCGGCAAACAAGTGAACGCGGTCAAATCTCTTGAGGTCGCTTGGCTGGACATCCGCGATACTCCGTTCATCCACTTCACCAGCCGTAATCAGGCCCACCGAAATCAGTTCCCGCAACCATACTGCCGTTCTCGGATCATTGTCGTTGTAGTAGGCGGTCATAACCCCTCGATGCTGTTGACCCCATGCGCCCCGCGAACATAGGCTACGAAGTGCTTGATCCAAGTTGTCGCTCTCGGCATCCCATCCTTGTCCACCAAAGGTGCCCCAGATCCCTCACCCGAGGCTCCTGGATAGAACACGGCATGGGTCGCACGGTTCCACGGCCCGAACCGCTCACCCTGCGCCGCGTACCACGGGTTGTTGACCTGGCGTCCGATGATGTTGCTGTACTGGTAGCCATAAGGCCAATCCCAGACCCACTTGTGGAATTGGTCGGCCTGGGGCTCAAGTCCACAGCCCAAGGCAATCCAGGGAACGACAGGCTTTGTTAATCCCCCCCTCTCGGTAGCGGCCGACACCGTCTCCCCGAATGACCTTTGCGTCCACTCGATTTGCGGGACGGCGTACAGTGCGACCGACCAAGCGTCACCCTTCTCGCTGAGCGTGAACTGCTCGTTCGGCAGGGACCAGCCGTTGCCGTAGGCGCAAGGGCCGATGCCGCCGAAGCTGTAGTATTCGACAGCGGCCGTCGGAAACATCTGCTTGGCCACGTCGTATAGGGCATTGCGGTAGGTCTCCATGATCGGGCCGTGTTCGGCATATCGCTCGTCATCCAGCAGGATCGCGGCAACTGGGGCGGCGTCCGAGATCCAAAGCTTAACTGCGGACAAAAACTGACTGAACAGGACAATCTCGCGGTATAGTTCATGGCTGCCCGGAGTCGGCACCTCGGCCGGACACCGACTCTCTGCCCATGGGCTGAAGTTCAGACATAGCGGCAGACTCGACTTGTTGGCCAGTTCCGCCGCCGCCTGGATAGCCTTCTGCCCGTTCAGGTCGATAGAGATCGGCACAGATCGGCAGAGACGGAACACCTCCAATAGCTCAGGCGTCGGATTCCGAAGCTGGTCGTCCATAAGGTTGGTGCTGTAGTGGACCTTTTGTAGCGGTTGAAGTTTCTGGAGTTGTTCAAGCGTGGTCATGGCTCATCCTTTCTCGTTACGGGCCGGGTGAGTGTAACGTACCACCATCGACTTCGGTCCAGGTTGTTGTCATAGATCAGTCCGGCGATGATATCTTTGGTTGAAGGCGCAAGGATGACCCACTTCCAGCCAGCCTCCAGCTTGCGCGCCGCAACCAAAGCAAACGACTCACAACTCTCACCGACCACGTTTCTCGGAATGAGCGGTCCCGGCGGCTCGCAAGGGATCAGCCGAACCATCATCTCCCATTGCTCGGGCTCCTCTGGCCACAGCGAAATCAATTCGCCTTCCCGGAGCGAAAATGCGTCATAGCTAATCATGGTCATGGTCCATCCTTTCATACCGAATAGCTAGGCTCATCAGGAAACGGAAGCGGCCCTGAACGGAGCACCTTGCACGGCGGGGCGTCCGCGTTTGCTTTCCCGTTCCACGGATCACAGACGGGTGACTTGAGAGCTGCGAGTTGCCGCTGCAAGTCCTCGATCTCGGCCAAGCATTCCCGTAGCGCCGCCGGAGTGCAGTTCCAGTCGGCCGTAGTGTACAAATGATTGATCCTCTCGGGCGGCATCATGGCTCACCCCGCCTCTCCCACGCCTTGCGGATGGCATTGGCTTCGCAAATATGATCGAAGTTGTCATGTACCCACATCCCAGCCGTAGGGCACTTGTCGCTGACGTACACGCTGTCGCCTCTGTGGCAATAGATGCACTCCGCCCGGCAGTCGGCCTCCACCTGCTCCTTACATCCCTGCTGATAGCCTTCTTCGCGGGCCTGGTCCAACATGTCCTTAATGACCACCCCGGTCTCCTTTGCCGCCTCACTGATTACCTTCTCTGCTTCGGGTTTGGTCATGGCTCACCTCATTCGTCGGCAGCGGGGCGGGCAGGTGAACCCGAACGCCTTCCAAGTGTTCTCCTGGACTGCTCTTTCGACGCCCCAGGCGCGCCGCCCGCCGCCGACGATTGCCTCACACTCCTCGACAAGCGATAGCTGCGTTGGCTTCCATAACCGCCTCGCGCACCTTGCGGAATGCCGCCGTCCGATCAGCACAGTTTGGGGCGTTGTCTGCGATTGCGAGAGCGAACACCTTGGCCGCATCTCGCAACCTATTGTACTGCTCAATCTGTTCTTCATCAGGCTTGTGGTAGGTGAACCACACCTCTATCTTCTCGATGATATCATCCATTGAACGATCCTTTCTGCGTCTGTGACGCAAGTTAGACTTCAGATCCCCGCCAATTATTTACCCTCCATCTCTTTTGCGCAGGCCACAAGATTCGCAGCCAATTGGCGAGCTTGTTTCGGGGTCAGGTGCGCTGCGAAATGGCAAACATTGTGGTCGAGAGTCATCTGAAGGTGATCACACATCTTGGCATCCGCAAACGTATGCACCTCAGAGGCGTTCACATCGTATAATCGGTGTTGGATCATTGCAGTTTCCCTTTGTCATCAGACTCCAGATCCCCGACGATTACCTAGCCTCCAGCTTCGCCACCCGCTCACACAGATCCGCGATGACCTCTGCCAGTTCAGCCTTGGTTGTGGATTCGGTCACACGATCGCGGATTGGCTTCTCTTTCGCCGGCTCCCCGCAAATCTCCCAGTCGGTTCGAGTCCAGAACTCGCGATTAGACATGTATGTTGCTGATTCGCCTCTGCCCAGGTAGTGATATACGGCTAGACCGCGGTTAAAGAAGTAATAGCTTCCATAATCCGTGCCCGGATTCGTCACCTTCTTCCCCACCTCCATTTGTCGCTCAGCCCAGTGCCCGTCATGCGGTATTGGGCGGACGATGGGCCAGGGTGACGATGTTGGGCCATCATTGACTTTTCCATCTGTTCCTATCCACTTTTCACTTCTCCCTGCAATCTTGTACTCCCCCGCCAACTCCACGTCTCTCAGCGTCAACTCGCTCATCGCCCGACCCTCCAAATTTGGTAGTGCGTCCAGCCGGGCAGCAGCCGCTTTGCCGCCCGCTCGGCATCCTCAAAAGTGTTGTACTCGCCCTTAAACGTCCAGCGCCCCGGACTATGGCACCAGTACGCCCGGAGCAAAAACGCTGGCGGCGCAGGCGGGGGCGGCAGTTCCGCAGCGGCCATTTGCTCGGCCGAAAATAGTTCAGTGCTCATCGCTTCCTCATTTCTTTTTCGACACGGCGCCAGTACGCATCCGTCGCTTTGATTTTCTTCCGCCAGTTCCATCCCCCGTTGTGACATCGTGCAAGAGCTTCTGCGTTGACACTGCGTAGGGCTTGCCGTTCGTATCGAGCCCAATACGCAAGCACGACCCGCCTGGCAAATGCACGGTCGCGGACTCGCCGATATTCAGAAAGAATGCTAATCCCTGAATCCCGGTAGTACGCCTTGGAGATTTGGTAGGGACCGACCGAGCGTCCCCGATCTCCGTCAGGAGTGAGCGATCCGCGTCCAGCGCTTTCGACACGTTCAATGCTCGTGAGCAGCTTTTCGATTTTCGTTTCATTGGTCGCCCCTAGTGTTAGAACCAGCAGAATCAGCATCGGTTTTCTCCAGCATATCCAACTCATCATCCCTTGAGGCAGACAATTGCTCTTCCATCTCGGAACAACACGCCGAGAACTCCAGACTCTCCGGAAACGTCTGCCATACTCCGCCACAATGAGGACAGTGGCCAGTCATTGCGGTTTCTCCATCGCCCATTTCAGACGATCGACCGGGGTCATCGAGGTTTCTCCACTTCCAGTTTCAGGATCGGAACAAACGGATCTTTGTCGAATCGCATGAGTATCGTTACCCCGTACTGACTGTACGCTGACTTGTAGTCCGAGCACTTCACGCGGATCGCCCCGTAGCGAACAATCTGCCACAGAATCCACAGACGCCTCATTGCGGTTTCTCCGGCCTCGTCGGCACAGTAATACGCTCATAGAAAACACACTGATGACGTGGGCATTTTACCCTGAGTGTTTTTCCAGCACTGCTGTCGCGGAAGTTATGCACGAAACGGAAGCCGCACATGCGACATTTCATCTTGACTCGGATCATTGCGGCTTCTCCTCATCCTTGGACGCCAGATTCGTAAACGTCCGCACCTGACTATTCAGCGAAAGCAGTCCTGCCACTAGCTCTTTGGCAATGCGCTCAGCCATCTCTTGTCTGACTGACTCCCGCGTCATAGAGAGACGGGCCAAGAACACATTGCACAACAGCCAGCACAGCAGGTACGCACAGAAGCATTGCCAGAATACGCTCATTACGATTTCTCCCTTATCAGTTCGGCAAGCGCAGCAAGAACATCATCCAGGTCTCGGGCTACGATGTAGAGCCCGCCACAGTCCTCGATCATTTTCCTGAATGTCTCTTGCTCGGGTGACAGCTTTCCTCTCTTTGTTTTGACCTCGATCTCAATACGCCGACCACCCTTCATGATTCCGGTAATGTCCGCTTGTCCAGGTATTCCGAAACGCACGAACCGCTTACCCACCACGAACGCCCCACAATTCTGACGCCAAACTTTGATATCTGGCCGGTAGCTGAGGTACTCAACAATCTGCTTTTGGATGTCACGCTCCCGAATCATCGTCACCTCACAAATCTCCCCGTCGCGGATTCCCCACCCGCGTCCAGACTCACAAACCATCCGTTAAACACCGTATCATCACTTTTAGCAGAGTGTTGCGGCTTAGTACCCGGACGGCGATGACCTCCTGACCCAACCGGCCGCTGCCACGGCCACGGGGAGTATTCAGTTATCCGTCCTACCACTGCAAACCTTATCCCTTGTCTCCGCGTCCGCCGGGTCGATCCGCACCGTCAGCCGGTGGCCGCGAAGATATTGCCGCCTGATCCTGATACCCCACCGAGCGGTGGCACAATCCAGGCACATACTGGTACGTTGCTTGTCTCTCGCCTGCACTGAGAATAGACGCGGGAACGCAAGCTCAGTCAACGTGTTGAGCGAGATCCCCGGCTTGTCCACCGGAATCAGCCGTAGCACCATCAGCGTCTCGCGGCCCAACCTGGATATGGCTTTCTCGCTCGTTGGAAACATGCTGCACCTCAAAACGGGATAACCAGCCCCGGCCCCTCGACCATCATCCGACCCCACTCCCGCGGAGTCAGGGTATCGGCAGTAAACGCCTTGTCGAACAGGATCAGGCCAATCCGCTCCCACTCATCAGCAATGAACGATTCGTCGAACTTCGGATTCGACTCGATCAACCTGTAGAACGCTGTCCACGCCTCAGACTTCGTGGCGTCAGGAAACGTTACCTTTTTTGGCTTAGACGGAGGAGGTGGCGGCGGACTACTCGGCCTGCCGGCGGGTTTTTCCGGTTCAGCTTTCTTGACGCCACAGACCGCCCGCAACTGCGAACCGTACAGACTGCCGATCTTGGCGATGGCCTCGGGGCTTGCCGACTCCAACTTGCCTTCATAATCCCAAGGATTGACCCAGTTGACCTTGTACGATTCCTTTGATTCGCCGTTCTCCTTTACGTAGTTCTCCTGTTTCACATTGATCTG
>JBAZRU010000307.1:0-7947 GCA_041662805.1 Candidatus Hydrogenedentales bacterium
CAATTCAGTTCGCCCTTTCCGGGAACAACACCTTGAGCGCCTGATACTCCGGCGATCGTTCAATAAGCACATCGATCGCCACAGTCTCGCCGATGGCAGGAGGCGTTACGGGGATGAAGCGCGTGACCAGAAGGCGAGAACCTGGCCGGTAGGGCAAGCGGGCCGCGCTGTACCAACGAAGGCCTTCATCTTCAAGCGGCACGTCGTACCGGAACTCGGCTTCGGTAGGCCAGCCATCGCTTCCTACGGCCTTCACGGTGACGGTCATGCCCGACATCGCGACTTCCTCACCCTCGCGCATAGGATAACCGGCTCCACGGTAGACACTGGTCAGTTTACTCCGTATCAGGCCGCGCTTGGTCTGGAGCAGTAGCGTATTCGCATCGGGTCTGCTCACAGTGACACCCTTTTCGCCGGTGCTCAACGAGCGCGTATGGGCGGGAATGGGTTGCCCCGTGGCGGAGCGCATGATGTGGAAATACCAACTCACGAAATCGTTAGGCGCTTGCAGAATGGTGACCGTCTTGTTTACGTCCAATGCGGAGCTTGGAATGTCGGCGAGCGCGGGTTCCGTCTTTGCCCAGAAACTCCCAACGGCCCGCGTCATGATGGGCATCATGAGGCAGGGGATAATCCCATGCAGCACCACCCAAGCGCATGCCAGCAGGATCATCGGGACCCGCACCCGCGCGCTTCTGGGCACCCAGTCCGCACCAGCAAACCGGACAAAGAACACCAGCACCAGAATCGTTGGTCCGCCAACTCCCGCGATGAGGGTCAATATTGCCATATCGTAAGTGGAGATTTGCTTGTGCAGGAGAATCCACATGACGGCAACGGCGCACATCAACAGACACAACAGCATCGAAAAGAACCGTCGTCTTCCCGGTCCTCCGCGCACCCACGCTGTGTTCGAAAACACGCCGTGAAGATAGAGCGCGACAAGGATCATGCCGCCAATACCGGGTATAAGCATGAGGCGCGGCTGCGGCACGACGGTACACACCGGAAGCATGGAAAGCAGTGCCCCCAACCCGGCGAATCGCGCCAAAGGAGAGCGCCGCAGGAGTGGCAACAGCGCAAGAAAAATAAGCACGAGCGCTACCATCCCCAGGATCTGCGTAATCGCCGATACGCCCCCCAAGGTTCGTGCAACGGTGGTTGGTTCACCGATGAACTGGTTGGTCATCAGCGCGGGCAAATGTGCCAGGAGCCGGTTGAGAAACGCCAGTGGCGCATGCCCGGGGTCGACATACCACGCGGACCCCACGGTCCCGTAGCCCATCACACGGTATGCGACGAACCACACGCTGAAGACCGTACCGCAAGGGATCAACGACGCGAAGCGCAGCGGCCATCTCGCCTTGTCCATGAATAGGGCGTACGCAAGAAGATACGCCATTGCACCCATCGCCGCCTCGCCGCACATCAAGCCGATGAACAGCGCCACGGGCGCCAGCAGTCCTGCGGCGACGGACTTCTCGCCGCGCCAACGGTGATGCGCCAGAACCGTAGCAACAACAAAACACGCGGACATAAGCGTGTTACGGCTGGATATCCACCCAACGTTCATTCCGTTGTCGCTGTCGATGGTGTACAGGAGAGCAGCCAGGCCGGCGACCCACAACGGGATCGCCAATCGCCGGTACAACAGGCAGAGTCCGGCGCACAACACGGCGTACCACGCCATGTTCTCGAAATGCATCGGCCATGGGTTGTCGCCGAAGAGGCGATAGTCGAGCCAATGCGATCGCGACGCAAGCGGCCGCCAAAATGCCAACTTGCCTTCGCGCACGGACCACCACGGGGAGATGCCTCTGTCCATCAATGCCGCGTTGCGTTCGGGATTGCCGTCGGCGAAGACGAAGGTCTTCAGAGGATCTTGCTCGTATTCCGGAAGTCCCGGAAATCCTTTGAAGGACGCTAAGAAGAAGTAGTCGTCGGTTGCGAATCCCGTGGTGAGGCAGAAACTCGTGATAGCCATCGCGAGCAGGGCGAGGAGCAGCGCGAACCAAGCACTGCCGAACAAACGCCGGATTCCTCGCGCGCCGGGAATCGCCTGCTTCGTCACTTCTGTGCTCGTGTTGCCGTCCGTCAAGTTGATGTTCTCTTCCTATCGAGCCCGCGGAAATCAGGGACCGAAACGTCTGCGCTCACTGCGTTCGCTCCGCTTGTGTCAGTCCCTGATTTCCGCTCCTTCTTCTGTTTTTTGGCTGAGGCTATTTCGGCCTTCAGCCGCGAATCGAATGGCAGCCAGTGTTTGCTGCGCGCATGCCTTCCACGAAAACCGTTTCGCGTTGTCCTTGCCCGCGGTGATATAGCGTTCACGGAGATCGTGCGGTTCATCCAACGCTGCCAGAATCGCTTTCGCAATCGACGCCTCGCTGGTTCCGTCGAAGTACGTAGCACCTTCGCCCCCAACCTCGGGTATCGATGCCGCATTCGCAGCGATGACGCGCGTGCCCGCTTCCTGCGCTTCCACGACTGGTATCCCAAACCCCTCGTACAACGAAGGGAACACCATCAAGTCCGCGGCCTGCAACAGCCCGGCAAGCTCACGATACGGGATATGGTGCAGTCGTTTCACGCGCGGATGCGTGGGCGGCTCGCCCGCGCGCGGCTGGCCTATCAGAATCAACCGGTGCGGGATGCGGTCCGCAATTGTCGCGAACGCATTCACGAGTCGCGTTGCGTTCTTGTGCGGATACGTGGCCGCAATGTATATAAGGAATGGCCGTTCTTCGTTGCAGGGTTGCGCTTCGCTGAAGTCTCCCGACAACGCCGAGTACGCAACGAAGATGCGGGAAGGGTTCACACCGAACCGCTGCGCAATTCGCCCCTTCGAAAACTCCGAGACCGTCGTGATCGCTCTGGCACGCCGCGCCACTCCGCTAACGATGACGCGCTGGGTTTGTCGCGAAAGCCATGGAAAATCTTCGGGATAGTCGAGGAATTGCGCGTCATAGATCGTAACGGCCTGCGGGCACGGACAACGCAACGGCCCGGTGTAGCCCGGCGAGTACAGCGCGTCGATTCGCGCACGCTTCACGGCGCGAGGCAGCGCCACCTGCTCCGCCAAGACCCGCGCGACGCGCGACCGCGCTTTCACGGGAATGCGCACGCGCTTGAAGTCCGCGAACGATTCGTGATTCTCGTCGTTTGTAAAGACGACAAGCTCTATTCCCGGGTCTTCGGCCAGGATCGCCGGCAAGACTCCGCGAACATAGATCTCCGTCCCCCCCACTTCGGTGGGAATCAGGAAGAGTGTATTGACACCGATTCGCATGAAGCGGGGGAGCTCTCTCCGTTGAAACTGGTACGGCCGCGAGACGTAAGCATATCCCATTTCCCCCACGCGGCTCACAGGCAGCCGGACGCGACTGCACTCACTCGCTCAGCGCGATAGCGCCGAAGACTTCCCCGTAGTACACGAACTTGAACTCGGCTTCCCCCATCGGCAGTTCCGCGAGCACCTTGATGCGCTGTGGACCGCCCACCTTGTACCCCTCGTCATCTTGCTCCTGACCATCCACAAGGAACTTCACGGCGTGAATGCGATGACACTTCTCCATGTCGTCCAACCCGCGTATCTTCGTGTGCGCGGACGCGATCATCAGTTCGCCCGGCTCCCAATGCGTGAATCCCGTCGTGCGAACGGGCGGCGTGATGGTCACATCAATCCACGCGAACCGCATCGGCTGGGCTGGCTTGCTCTTGACCTGCTCCTTGTCGTCATCATCGTTCCCGGCTCCCTTCGCGGGCGCCTCTGTCCACGCGTGCCCGTGAAGTTCCACAGTTGCGCCCGCCAAGGCCTTCCCTTTCATCTTGAATGGAAGCGAGAACAGCCGGTATATCGCCGCGCGGATCGCGTACTTGACGGCAAAATACGCGACTATTAAGCCGCCCCCAAGCCAATAGGGAACATAGCCAAAGTACATTCCCACGACCAACGCTACGAGCGCAAACAATCGGACAGGTTTTATTCGGAAGCGACTCTTGCCGGACGCTGGCGTAGCGGCATCCGAATCCTTGGAGCCAGAAGGCCCCGACGGCTCGTCATCGTCTACCAACTCCGCCTTGCACACGGGGACCCCATCTTCATCCTCGACCCCGCCCTCCTGCGTCGCGGCAATCAGGCGCTCGCGAAACGGACGCGCCTTTTCGTATCCGAATTCGTTTAGAAGCCTGTCGCAAAGCTCTATCGCATCCCGGTACAGCCCGAGCTTGGCCAAGGTCTGCGCTTTTGCCTTGATGACGCGGTGGTTGTTTGGGAATGCGTCGTCGACGGCAGTCAGGATTTCCAACGCATCGTCGTATTCGCCGGATAGATACAGATCGCTTGCCTTGGCGAACTGCCGTTCTGCTTCCGCTCTGTCCATAGGAGGAGTGTCCCCACGCCTTGCACGATGCGCTTAGTTTCGCACACGTGATGGGGGCAGAAACAAGAATCCCACGGGAGGCCCTGGCCACCCGTGGGAATCGAAGCTCTCGAATTCTATACGGCTATGCGTCGGTTTTTTTCTTGTTGTTCTCGTGGAAGAACAGCAGGAAGATCACGGTAATCACAGCGGCCATGATCCCGGGAACAAGCCAGATGCCTGTCCAATTGTGAGCTATCTTGCCCATTGGTTCTGCCAGTTCGTAGTAGTCGACGATGTAGCCGGAAACCGAGGATCCAATGGCCATGCCAGCGCCATAGGTCACGAGCCCTATAAAGCCCTGAGCGCTGGCGCGGACGTCTTCCGGGGCCTTCTTGTCGACATAGAGTTGACCCGTTACGAAGAAGAAGTCGTAGCAGATGCCGTGAAGCAGGATGCCGATATACCACATCCAGATGAGGGAAGTGGGAGTGCCATAAGCAAAGAAGAAGTATCGGACCGCCCACGCCACCATGCCGACAAGGAGCATCTTCTTGACTCCAAGCCGCGCAAAGAAGAATGGCATCACGAGCATGAAGAAGACTTCGGACATCTGCCCCATTGTCTGCTTCGCGGCGGCGTTGCTGACGTCATGGGCGTTAAGGAAGTTGTTCGTGTAGTTGTAGTAGAAGGCCAGCGGGATACAAATCAACAACGAACAGATGATGAACACGCTGAATGACCAGTCCTTCAGCAAGCGCAAGGCATCCAAGCACAAAACGTCGCTGACGGTTACTTTCTTGCCGTGCGACTTGGGCGGCGTGTTGGGCAATGTGAAGCAATAGAGTCCCATTAGCAGCGACGCGCCAGCCGCGAGTTTAATGGGCATGTTCGTGTTTTCCACCTTCAGGAGGCTGACCACAAACCCCGCGATGATCCAGCCCAGCGTACCGAGTACGCGAATTCCTGGGAACTGCTTGCCGGGATCTTCCATCTGGTGGAAGGATATGGCATTCACTAAGGCCAGCGTCGGCATGTAGCAAAGGGCATAGGCAAACGCCACAAAGAAAAACTGTCTTGGGTCGACAATTGTCGAGAGGTAAAGCAGAATGGCAGCACCAGTGAGGTGCAAAAGCCCCATTACCTTTTCAGCCGAAAAAAATCGGTCGGCAATCATCCCCACGATGAACGGCGATATAATCGCGGCCCAGTTCGTTGTGCTGTAGGCCAAACCGATGGCTTTCCCGCTAAAATCGAGTCCTTCCTTCCCCAAGTACGTGCCAAGCGTTACAAACCAAACGCCCCACACAAAGAACTGAATAAACATCATCACGGAAAGCTGAATACGCACGGTAGGATTCATGGCGAGGTCCGTCCTTTATTCCCCTGTAAGCTCACACGGCCAGACCGGCGGCGGGACGCGCCCAAGCGCCCATAATGCCCCCCGTGACCCGGCATCGGCTCTCGCGCGGGACACATTGCGTGAACGCACGAAGAACGCTTAATCCTAGGCGAACAGAGGCGGCGGATCAAGCCGCGTAGGAGTCGCGGAAATCAGGAAGACCTATAGGACCTATAGGGCGTATAAGTCCTATAGGAGATATAATGTATATGCTATATAACCAATGGCCTCGCAAAGGCTCACGGCTTATACGGCACCGTGCCGGAGGGGTCGGTCTTATATCCCCACTTCGCGAGATAAGCTTCGGCGGGCAGAAACTCGTCTGCGGCCTCTTTGAGCTTTCTCATGAGTTGGGAATCGAGCCGCTCGCGCAGCGCCGTCTCGCTGTCGCATAGGTTGTGCTGCTGATACGGATCTTTCTCATTGTCGAAAAGCAGCCACGGACCGCGCAGGTCGCGCACGTAGGTGTAACGCGGCGTGCGGATTCCGCGGTATTCGCGCCCGCCCTTTTCGCGCGTCCACTCCCCAAACGGCGCATAGCACGCGAGCAGCGCCGCATCGTCGTCGTCCGCCTTCCGTCGCGTCAACGCGGGCGAAAGGTCGCGTCCTTCCACGCTCGACGGGATTGGGATATCGCAGAGACTCAGCAGCGTGGGCATGATATCCGGCGAGTTCAGCATGGCCCCGCACGATCGCGCGCGCGAACCAAACCGGCGCGGGTACCGCAGCAGGAACGGAACGCGATTCGACTCGTCCCACGGACGTTGCTTACGCATCTCGCCGTGCGAGCCGAGCATGTCGCCGTGGTCGGACGTAAAGACAAAGACCGTATCGTCGGCGACACCGCTGTCTTCGAGTGTCTTCAGCAAATCCCGCACGCAGTCGTCCAACGCGGTGCAATGCGCGTAGTACCCCGCGAGATCCGTCCGCGCCCACGCCTCGGCCTCGCGCGGCACGTTAGGCCGCAACGCCAGCTTGTCGGGTGAATACATCGCCCGATACTCCGCCGGGGCCGTCTCGTAGGGATTGTGTGGCGGCCCCCACGACAGGAACAGCGCAAAGGGTCCTGCCTTGGCCTGCTCTCGGATAACCCCCTGTGCCTCGCGCGTCTGCGCGAATGCGTCGTACCCATCCCACACCCGCTTCGTGTCGTTGTCCGCGTAGTAGCTGGACTGGTTGTAGTCGTGCGTGCATTCGAGGACGCGCCAGAAATCGAAGCCCTGCCTGCGCTCTTGCGGGATGTAGCTCGAACGTCCGCGCCCATCGAGATGCCACTTGCCGATGTATCCCGTTGCGTATCCCGCGCCCTTGAGCGCCTCGCCAAACGATACGCCCGTATCGCCCAGCGGAACGTCGTTCACGAAGATGCCGTGCGTGTGCGGATACTGCCCTGTGATGAGACTCCCCCGATACGGCGAACACACCGGCCACCCGGAGATGGCGTTGCGGACGTTGACACACTCTCCCGCCAATCGATCCAGGTTCGGCGTCCGCACGTTCGGGTCGCCCGCATAACCAGTGGCCTGCGCACGCCACTGATCGGCGAACACGTAGACAAGGTTGGGCCGCGACGGTTTGCGCGTGGCCGCCCTTGCGCGCGTACCAACCGCGGCCGCCGCCAACCCGCCAATCGCGCTCCGGATGAAAGTCCGACGTCTCATTGCACCAACCCCAGGTTTTCCGTCTTATTGTAACGCTGGCTTCCAGCCGGCTCTTCGCCTACCCCGCATCACACGTTCAACCGGAACAACACAATGTCCCCGTCCTGCATGATGTACTCCTTGCCCTCCAACCGCACGTGGCCGGCTTCTTTGGCCTTGGGCATGGAGCCTGCCGCAATGAAGTGGTCGTAATTCACGATCTCGGCACGAATAAATCCCCGCGCGATATCCGAGTGGATCACCGCCGCCGCATCCACCGCACGCGTGTTCTTGGTGATCGTCCACGCGCGGACTTCCGGTTCGCCCGCCGTCAGGAAACTCATGAGGCCTAGCATGTCGTAGGCGGAGTGCAAGAATCGTACGCGCGATTCTTCGCCCAAACCCAATTCCTCGCGGAACGGGCCGCGCTCCTCGTTCGGCAACTGCGCTACTTCCATTTCCATAGCCCCGCACAATTCGACGACTGTAAGGCCGTTGTCCTTGCCGAATTGCCCCAGACCCGACGGATTCTCCTTGCCGATGCTCT
>JBAZRU010000308.1:0-7946 GCA_041662805.1 Candidatus Hydrogenedentales bacterium
GACAGGAGTTTGCTCCGCCGATTCCTCCGGTGTGCTTTCCAAGACTGGCGCCGCCGCCTCGGGTTCTGCGCTGACGACAGGGCTATCGCTCGCCACGGACGGATCGGCAGCCGGCGGTGCAGCAGGCAGTGACGCCTCTTGGGCCCACACGCACGCACATGCGATGCAAAGCGCAATCACGATGAGGCGCGCCGTTCTCATGGCGTGCCTCCTTCGGCAGGCTTCAGCCGCTCAGGAAAAAACTTCGCGTTGTTCTCTTTTAGAACACGTTCGATAAAGACGCTCGTCTCTTCATCCGATTTCTTCATGCGAAGCAGGCGCTCCGCCTTTTCGCGAACCTGCTCGAACGGCAAGACCTCGCCCGAGTCGCTCACCTTGAAGTGCTCTGGTTCCGCTTTGTAGAAGCGCTCCACGTCTTCGCTCGTCACGGCTGTCTTCTTCTGTACTTCCGATGCCAGCAGTTTGTGGACGATCAAAGAATCGCGTTGCGCCTCCAACTGAGCTTGAACTTCTTTGTCCTTGTCGAGATCCTGCCGTAGGGCCTTGTCGATCAGCATGCGCTGGATGACCATGTTCTTCAGCATTTCGCCGCGCTTTTCAGGCGTGGAATACGATGACCTTGAAGCCTCGGGAATGCGCTCAATCTCCCGCTCCAGATCGCGGTCGGTGATCACTTCTCCGGAGAATTCGGCGAGTATCACTTCTTCGGGCGCGATGTCCTTCGCCGTACGGTGTCCTGTCGAACGGGTCTCCAATTCACGCTGCAACGCGTTGGTTCGGCCAAGCTGCTCCAGGCAAAAGACAACCTTCTTGTTCAATTCGTCTTTGATGTCGCAGTCCGGGGCCAACATCTCCGCTTCGTAGAGATAGGCAAGAGCTCGTTCGTATTGACCTTCGCTCACGGCAATCTTCGCAACGGTGAAGCACGTCTTTGCGCGCGCCTCGTCGGAAAGGGATGCCTGCTCCAAGTAGCGGTCATACGCGTCCATCGCCGCGGCGGGAAGCTGCTTCTCTTCAAGCTTCAACGCATACTTCCGCAACTGTTCCGCGGAAAGGCCGCCCGTCAGTTGGCCGCGTCCATACAACGCGAATCCGATAGACACAACTCCAATGGCCGAGAGAACGAGTAGCGTCAGGCCAACAGCAATCCTGGCGGCACGGCGCCCCACCGAGCCGGACTCGGCCGCGGCACGGTTCTGCTCGCGAAATTCCTTCAATCGTTCGGAAGCCGCATCAGTCATGAAGCCGCCTCCAAATGCACGCGTTCCGCCTCTTGCTTCTACGCATAGCGCCGCTCCCGCATGCGGAAGAACCGGTAGATTTCCTGCACGTAAGGCTGGTCCGTCCGGATATGGATCGCATCGACACGATTGCGCTGAAAGATGGTGTCCCGCGCCTTAGCGCGCTCGACGGCCGCGCGCGCATAATCCTCGCGCACACGGGGATTGCTCGTGTCCACAAGCACTTCGGTATCTGTCTCCGGATCGCGCACGCAGACCAGCCCAACGTCGGGCAAGACCTCTTCGCGCGGGTCGCTGACTACAACAGCGATGAGATCGTGACGCTTGTTGGCCACGCGCAACGGCACCTCGTAACCCGAAGCGAGAAAATCGGACACCAGAAACGTCACGGCGCGCCGTCGCGTGACTCCGTTTAGAAAATGCAGCGCGCCGGGGATGTTCGTCTTGTGCCCTTTCGGCTCGAAGTAGAGCACCTCGCGAATGACGCGCAGCACGTGCTTTCGTCCCTTGCTAGGCGGCACGTACAACTCGATGTCGTCGGTGAAAATGATGAGGCCAACTTTGTCGTTGTTCTTGATCGCGGAGATGGCGAGCACCGCGCACAACTCGGCGGCAAGCTCGTTCTTGAATCGCCCCACGCTGCCGAATCGTCCCGAGCCGCTGGCGTCTACCAACAGCATCACGGTCAACTCGCGCTCTTCAACCAACAGCTTGACGTGGGGTATTCCTGTCCGCGCGGTCACGTTCCAGTCGATCATGCGTATCTCGTCGCCCGGCACGTATTCGCGGACTTCCTTGAACTCCATGCCCTGGCCTTTGAACACGCTCTGGTATTGGCCAGTAAGAATATCGTTGACCATGTGATTCGTGCGGATCTGGATCCGGCGAATCTCCTGCATCACTTCCTGCGGAATCATCGTTCAACCTACCTTCATGCCGGCTTGCAGCCTCTTCGATTACGGCACGGGGACCGTGTCGAGAATCATGCGGATGATGTCCTCGCTGGTCTTGTTCTCGGCTTCCGCTTCGTAGGTCACGATGACGCGGTGGCGCAGCACGTCCATGGCCACCTGCTTGACGTCGTTGGGAAACACGTTGCCCTCGCCTTGCAGGAACGCAAGCGCGCGCGCGGCCTGTTGCAGGTAGATGGTTGCGCGGGGCGATGCGCCGTATTCGATCAAGTGCTTGATCGGCAGTCCATACGCGTCGGGCACGCGCGTCGCCTGCACGATATCCACGATGTAGTTCTTCGCCTTGTCGTCGACGTAAATCTGGTTGACGACCTCGCGGGCATGCAGGATTTCGTGGCGCGTGATGACCGTGTCGATCACGGGTTCATGAAGCATGTCCACGCGATCCATGATCTCGCGCTCTTCCAACTTGCTCGGATAATTCACGCGCAGCTTGAGCATGAACCGGTCGACCTGCGCTTCCGGCAACGGATAGGTGCCCTCCTGCTCGATCGGATTCTGCGTGGCCAGCACCATGAACGGCTCTTCCAGCTTATACGTCTGATCGCCAATCGTGACCTGCCGCTCCTGCATGGCCTCGAGCAACGCGCTCTGCACCTTTGCGGGGGCGCGGTTGATTTCGTCCGCGAGGATGATATTGCCAAAAATGGGGCCGCGCTTCGTCGTGAACGTGCCGTCTTTGGGACTGTAAATGAGCGTACCGATGAGGTCCGCGGGCAGCAGGTCCGGCGTAAACTGGATACGGCTGAACTTGCACTGCATGGCCTGCGCCATCGTCTTGACAGCCGTCGTCTTGGCGAGGCCGGGAACCCCCTCGATAAGGACGTGCCCGTTCGCGAGCATGCCCACGAGCAGGCGGTCGATCAGATATTGCTGTCCCACGATGACGCGCATCACCTGCGCGCGCAAACGTCCTATCAACGGGGACTGGGCTTCAACCTTACGGCGGATCTCTTCAACCGAAATGGTTGGACGCGACCTTCGCTCTTCGGCGGTCGTACTCATCGAATCTCGCTCCTCCTAACGCAGTTCACCCTTTTCAGACGTTCCGATAGCAGATTCACCAGGAGACCTTCTTGCGCAAGCGCATCCAGATGGTACCACAAGACATGCCTGCGTGTATTGGCTTCGACCCTGCTCACGGCTTCAAATAACGTTCAACGTTCCGCGCGTCACCATCCATCTGGTCGTCCGTGGGCCGCATCCCCCTGTATCCGGCATCCTGTGCGCGCGCCGCCAACGCAGCGATTGCGTCTGCCTCATGGCCCGCGCCAAGCTCCATCGCACGCTTCAACTCTCGATAGTACGCGTAGTAGTCGCCCTCGACGCGGCGTCGTTTCGCCTCGCGCAACGCCTCGTGTGCGCCGGTCATATCCACGGCGGGCGCGGGCTCGATGGTGGCGTGCACCGGCTTGCGGCGTTTCAGCAGCACCGCCACGATTCCCAGCGTCGCAAACAAAAGAAAAGCCCCGAGGACTCCGGTAAGCCAGGCAGGGGTTGTGTGGGGTTGCACCTGTAGAGGGAACGGGTCCGCCCTGAGCTTGGGGTGAGCGTCAGGCACGGCAGGGTGCGTTGGGGAGTCTGGCTTCTCCGGACTTGTAACGTCCTCGGGGCTCAAGAATGGGATCTCTATGGCTGGCGTCTCGAACGTGCCTTCTTTCAAGGGAACTAAGGTTATCGTCTGGGATACAACGTTTGCGCCATCGCGCACTTCCGAAGACATCGCACCCACGGTCACCTCAGCCCAATCGACTTTGCCAATGGTCGCAGGCAACAAGGTAACTTCCGCCGGCTCGCCCACCCACGAGACTTCGCAAGTGATTCGATACGGTTGCCCTATGCTCGCTGACGCGGAATCCTTCACAACATTCAGTTCAGGCTCCGCCCACGCAAATTGACTTGCCAAGGCCCATGCAAAAGCCGCCAAAGCGACTACATTCAGATTCAACTGTCTCGATGGCTTCCAAACCATGCATCTAGCATCGCATTCTCCGTGCCATAGTCAGAACACATGCTATCTCTTTCTTTCACAGCATGTTACGTACAATGTCGCGCGCAGCGCACGAACCCCATATCGGGTTTGCGTGGCAACGCGCCCCAAATAGGGTTTTTGCGAAAGCAGAGGCCTTCTGAGACCCCCGCAGACTCGCCTCAAAACGTGCGTTAGACTTCGCACCCACCTCGGTGCTACGATTGTTCCTGGTGTTTTCCGGGGGGAGCGCCTGAACTCACTTCCGGCGGCGCATTTGCGCCTAATGATATGGATGGCCTAGCCGACTTAAACGCACGGCGGGCCAATGAAAGTTCCCTCGCTTCTGGGGGAGTAGGAGACCGATTCATGAAACGTGTATTGACTGGAATCTTCTGCGTCGCGCTGGTTCTCTCACTGGCGTTTACGTATGGCTGCACGAAGCCCGCCACCACGCCGCCTCCCACGCCGCCGCCTACGAACGAAGTCACACCGCCCCCGCCTCCACCCCCGGCTGCAGTCGACCCAGCGGCGACTCCGGTAGAACCGGCCGCGACCACTCCGGCGCCCACCGGCGACGTGAAAAAGTACACGATCAATATGGTTGAGTCCACCATCATTTGGAATGCGAATGTGACCGGTGTCGGCACGCGCGAAGGCGGGTGGTCGGTATTTGAAGGCAAAATCGAAGTCACCGGCGCCGATCTATCGACTACAAAAGCAGAAGTGACTGTCGACATGAAGTCGGCCTTCGCGGACCACACCGAGATCACAAAGAAGCTGCTTGGCGATGAACACTTCTTCAAGCCGGGCGCGTTCCCGACCTCGACCTTCAAGACCACGAGCATTAAGCCGTCCGCTGCTGGGTTTGACGTGACCGGCGACCTCACGATTCGCGACAAGACCAAGACCATCACGTTCCCGGCGACGATCACGCTTGACGGCGCGAACTTGAAGGTGAAGGCGGAATTCGAACTCAATCGCAACGACTTCGACATCAAGTACCAGGGAACCGTCGGCGACTACGTCATTGCTGATATGTGCCCGGTGAAGCTGGACATCCTCTGCGTTCCGGCCACCTAAGCCACCTCGAAAAGCCCTAAGATTTACAGCGCCTGCCCTCGCGGCAGGCGCTTCTCTTTTGGAGGGCGGGTTTTCTAACCCGCCAGTCTTGCGTTGATTCGAAAGCGCCTGCTACAAAGGCCATACGCCACAAATCGAATTGGCGGACTGAAAGTCCGCCCTCCGTCTCTTCACGCGTAGGGATTGGTTCCCTTGCCGGGGCGCCATCCGAGCCACGAAAGCACGCGGTGGCGCAGGATCATCGCAATCATCTCAAGCCCCAGAAAGAACGCGCGGATCTTGCTGCCCGTCACGGACGACTTGCCGACGCGTTTCCTATAGTTGACGGGGATTTCGATAAAGGGGATTCCATTCAGAATGGTCAGCAGCAGAAGCTGCGGGCCAAATGCCGAGCCGCCCACGGAGAATTGCGGCGCGATCTTTTGGTACGCATCACGATGGAACAACCGCATCGTACAGCCGACATCCGTCAGCAGCGTCGTGTTGAACAGAAACTCGACCAGCTTCGCGACCGCCCAGTTGCCCCACTTGAGGAAGAGGCCCATGTTTGCCCCCTCCCACACCAACTCGCGTTGCGTTCGCGTGCCGAACACGACGGCCACATCGTCCGAATACGCCAACAGCTTGGCAACGTCATGCCCCGAGAAGGTACCGTCCGGTTCGGCCAATACGAGCAGGTCCCCAGTGGCCTCGTGGAAGCCGCGCCAAATCGCGTGACCATACCCCTGCATGGGTTCGTGGATAAGGCGCGCCTGGGTCTGTTGCACTTCCTCCCGCGTCCCCGCCGCCGCGTTGTTGTCGATAACAACGATCTCATCCACATACGGGCACGCGAAGAACTCCTCGATGCACTGCTTGATGGAGTCCTTTTCGTTGTACGTCGGAAAGATTACAGAGACCTTCTTAGCGTTCCACATGCCCCTTCCCCGCATTCCGCACAGGCGCTTCGTTACTCCCGTGCAGAGAATATGACCTACCAATACGTGTACAGAAAAGACTCAATCAGCCAGCTTTGCAGCAACAAAAACGCCGCGGTTGCCGCAAGGGGCGCCAACGAACGCGTCGCGCTCCCCAATCGCTCGAGCATGAGAGCGGCCGGGAATACCATGAACGGTATCATGTACATGGCCGACCGTTCTCCCTCGCCCCGCGCAAGATATAACAGATTCAACACGGCCAGCGTGAGCAGGCAGACCATCGTCTGTGCCTTCGCACGTCCCTCCGATCGCGCTACGCTCCAAACAAACAGGGCCGTCACCGGTATCCCGGCAAAAAAGGCCATCGTCAACGCATTGAGAATCTTGTACACCCACGAGGCGTACCGGGGCGTCAGCATGTCCAAGTTGCGCTGGTCTTCATCGAACTGCGCCTTGCACACACGGAAACACTCGATCACGTCGAACCCGGACCAAAGGTACACGAGACCATGCACGAGGAGAAAAGCGAGCACCATCACTACAGCCGTCTTAACGACAGACCAGCGAAGCCGGGGGTCGGCCAGCTTCCATAGCCCGACAAACCCAAAGAACGCGCCGACTCCGATCAGCGAGAACGAGAGTAGCGACATAATCGCGTACAAGACTCCTGCCGCCAATGCGTAAGCGGAAGACTGCCGGTGCAGCGCCCGCCAAAACAGGAACAGCGCGCCGAGTGTGAAGGGCATAAACAGGATGTCGGCGCTCGTGGCGGTAAACAGCAGAATCGTCGGCGTCACAGCGTAGACGATAGAACAGGTCAACGCCGTCCGCTGGTCGGACATGTCGCGCACCCAGAAAAAGAGGGGGATGAGCGCAAGGCTTCCAATAACCATCGTTGCCAGTGCAAGACCCGACGGCTCCCGGCCAAACACGTAAGATAGCACCCAGAGCAGGGCAACCGGTCCCGGCGGGTGCACCTTCGAATGCATCGAGAGGTAGGGATGCATTTTGAGGTAGTCGTGAAACAAGCCGCGCAACGTCAGGCCACGCCCGACGTCGTTGATGTATTCGTATTGGCTCCGCAAATACGGAGCGGCGATGCCGTCCAGACCACCCCGCATCATGGCGATGGCCCCCGCCAACGCAAACGAAAACAAAACCAACCCGCCAAGCGTCCATTTGAGCGCTCGGGGACTCAACTCTGGCCCGAACCAGTCGTGCCTCCGCAGAAGAAAGAGCGCCCCCCCCACGAAGGCCGCAAGCACCAGAAGCACGGCCACGTTGCCAGTGGTTTCTAAGACAGGTAAGTACATGGCATGAAACGGCGTCACGTGCATGTAGATGGATTCGACGCCGATGGCGTTTGCCACAATCACGGCAAGCAGGGCCCACAAGGATAGGCGGATGTACAGGCCGCACAAGCGCTTTGCGGCCAGCCTACCCGTCATCTCAAAAATGGAAATCCCACGCAACATGGCGCCCATTGTACGAGAGGACCGCGAGGAAGTCACCTGGTCGATCAGCGGGGGTGCCCATCTCAAGAGTGCGAGCACGCAATTCCCCTGAGAATCGCCAAGCGCTTTCTAAAGGCTCGAGGTACAATCTACGTTCCGTCCAGGATACACGGTCTTCGAACTAGTCCGCGCTAGTCCGCGCTAGTCCGTGCTAGTCCGTGCAGGTCCGTGCAGGTCCGTGCTAGTCCGTGCAGGTCCGTGCTAGTCCGTGCCGGTCCGTGCATGTCCGTGCTAGTCCGTGCTTGTCCGTG
>JBAZRU010000309.1:0-7887 GCA_041662805.1 Candidatus Hydrogenedentales bacterium
CCTCTTTTGACGTTTCGGCATCAAACCGGTATCCATCGTAGGTTGGCGCACTGGACCTTAGTGGCTTTTCGACACGAAGATCAAATGGGGCCTATTTGCACGCGTCACCGCGCCAAGGGATAATCATAGGTAGAGGGGAATACACATGAAGCTGATAGGCTATTTGTTCGGGGGATTCCTCATCCTCTTTGGTGTGCTGTTCTGCACGGCAGCAGCGGCGACGGGGATATGGCAGCGGTGGATCCTGGGGGGCGTCTTGCTGGTCTCGGGATTGGCGGTGATCTATTTCCTGCGTATAAAGATCCCGGATACAAAAGTCGAAGTCACTCAGAAGATAGACTTATCCGGTGACGTCCAACTCGAACATCTCACGTGCAAGAGCTGCGGGGCGACGCTGGATTCGAAGAGTGTCTCCGTGGCGGCGGGGGCGGTGTTTGTGAAGTGCCCGTTCTGCAATTCGCAGTATCAACTCGAGGAGGCGCCGAAATGGTAAGACTGGGGTTGGACTGGCGCGGCCTGTTCGCGCCGGCGCGCGGCGTGGAACCGGGGGTCTATCACTACCGGCGCGAGTTGGCGGATCGCTTCATGCGCCTGCACCTTCGGGTGGACCCGGATGGGACGGGATTGCTGTCCGTGAATGCATCCGGCGTGATTCATCTGAATGAAACGGCCTTGCTTCTGATGAAGCTGGTGTTGGATGGGAAGACCAAGGACGCGGCGATTGCGGAAGTGCGGCGCGTATATCGGGCGCGTCGGGAAGACATCGCGCGGGACTATGACCGCATCCTGGACGCGGTCGGTAAGATGGAGACCTCGGAAGACGCTTGTCCAATCTTCAACGTGGATGCGATGTCCATTCCGCCGTTTGCGCGCAAACCTACAGCGCCGTATCGCGCGGACCTCGCGTTGACGTATGCGTGCAACGACGACTGCAAACACTGCTACGTGGCGCGAAAACCGGAAGACGTGACGCCGCTCACCCTGGACGAGTGGCGGACCGTGATGGACAAACTGTGGGCGGTAGGCGTGCCACACGTGTGTTTCACCGGTGGCGAGGCCACCGTCAGTCCGCATCTGGTTTCGTTGATCGAGCGCGCCGAAGACATTGGGATGATCACAGGGCTGCTCACGAACGGCCGGAAACTGTCGGACCGGACATTCACGAAGCGCTTGTGCAACGCGGGCCTGGACCATGTGCAGATCACGCTTGAAAGCCACAGCGAGAGTGTCCACGACGAGATGGTCAACGCGCCGGGGGCATGGAAGGAAACGGTGGAAGGGATTCGCAATGCCGTTGCCGAAGATATCTATCTGGTGACGAACACAACGCTGTGCACGTTGAACGTGGATACGGTGGAAGAAACGCTCGAGTTTCTGAAGGATCTGGGCGTGCGCCAGTTTGCGATGAACTCGATCATCAACACGGGGCGCGCGCCGGGGTCGAAGCTGGGCATCGACCAGGCCGCATTGGAACCGATTCTGGGATTGGTGACGGACAAGGCAGAGGAGTTGGGGCTTCGGTTCATCTGGTACAGCCCGACGCACTATTGCCAGTTGAACCCCGCGCAGTTGGGTGTCGGATTCAAGCGGTGCACGGCGGCGGAGTACAACATCTGCGTCGAACCGGACGGCAACGTGTTGCCCTGCCAAAGCTACTACAAGCCGGTGGGCAATCTGCTGAAAGACGATTGGAAGTCGATTTGGGAGAGTCCGCTGTTCCTGGCGATTCGCAATCGCACGGAATTGCCGGACGACTGCGTTGGGTGTCCGGATTTGGAGGTCTGCGGCGGGGGATGTCCGTTGAGCGGGGGCGACAAGTTCCTCTGTACGGACAGTGCATCGGAGGGATAAGCCATGAAACGCATGCTAATCGCAATCGCCGTAGTCGCGGTGTGCCTCTCCCCCATCGCCTTTGCGCAAGAATATTTGTTTTCGGTGCCGTCGGCGGAGGTGACGGTAACCATCCGGCAAGACGGTGTAGCGCAGATCCACTACAAACTCGTGTTCGAGTGCGCACCCGGGGCGCATCCAATCGATGTCGTGGATATCGGGATGCCCAACCTCAGCACGCACTCGCCGGGATGGGCAAAGGTGGACGG
This sequence comes from Candidatus Hydrogenedentales bacterium, assembly GCA_041662805.1. Classification (GTDB taxonomy): domain Bacteria; phylum Hydrogenedentota; class Hydrogenedentia; order Hydrogenedentales; family SLHB01; genus JAIBAQ01. The sequence goes on from JBAZRU010000309.1 coordinate 2,100, forward strand.
ACAGCCTATCGACGTAAGTAACATTCGGATTTCGGAGTACTTGAAGCCGCGCGGGTGCGGGTACGAGATCAACTTGGCGCCGTGGAGCATCGAACCCGGCAAATCGGGCGTGTTCGAGTTCGAGGCCTATGAAAATCAGATGGTGTGGCAGGACGTAACCGATCCGGCATTGGCATCGTTCCGGTTTACACCTACGTGGTTTGGCTCGCAATACGTGCAAAGCACGACGACGCTTACGCTGCGGGTGATTCTGCCCATTCCCGAGGCCGATTACCCGGCGGTGAAGGATCAGATCAAGTGGCAGCGGGAAGGTGAAGACTTCTCGTTGAAGGGCGTGATGGAAGGCGAGAAGTTCGTCTCGGTGGCGTGGGTCCGCGATGTGTGGTTCACGGTCCCGAATGAGTTCGGCCTGTCCTTCCCAAAGCAGTACATCACGAACGTGCGGAAGGATTCCATTTTCGGATTGATGGCGCGGTGGTTGGACGCGAATCCCAACGTGGCAATTGGCAGCGGCATTGCTCTCGTACTGTGCTTCAGTGTCGCGTTCTTCATGATCACCCGGGGCACGGGAATTAGCCTATGGTTTGTAGCCGGGGCCGCGATGGCAGCGGGGATGGTGCAAAGCGCCAAATTCCATCTGGGGCTGTATCCGTTTGTGGCGGCATTTGCGTTGCTGGTGTGGCTGCTGCTTCGTCGCAAACGTAAGCGTTACTTCCCGGCCGTGTTGTGCCTGGAAGGAGGCGGCATCAAGCGCGGGCTCACCGCCGTGGAAGCGGCGGTCTTGTTGGAAGCGCCCTTGAACAAAGTGCTGACCATGATCGTGTTTGGGTTGGTGAAGAAGGGAATTGTCCAGGTTGTGAGCGAGGATCCGTTGTCGCTGGACGTTGTGGGCAAGCAACGGACCACGACGACGTGGGAGCTTCCGGACGGGACGGCGATTAAGGTCTGGGCGTATGAACCGGCGTTCATCAAAGCCTTCGAGAAGGGCGAGAAGAAACCGGTAGACAAGTTGAAGCTGGACGCTCCATTCGACGAGCTTATTAGCCGCGTTTCAGAGGCAATGAAAGGTTTCGACCTGAGTGATACGCAGGAGTACTACCGGCAGATTGTGTCGCGGGCATGGGAGCAGGTGAAGGCGGAAGCCGCTTACGAGTCTCGGTATGAGAAGGTCGACCAGCATCTTGGATGGCTGATGCTCGACGACAATTGGGAGCGCCCACTCCGAGACTGGGACAGGGAGCGCCCCTACCGGCCCACGTGGTGGTATGGGCGGCATCATGCGCCGTCGCAACCATTTTCGGGGGGCAGTCTTGGTCTACCGACGCCGGGCACGACGCCGGGCGCTTCGTTTGGAGACGTGGCAAGCGCGATTACGGGCCGATTTGAGAACCTTTCGAGCAAGTTGGCGGGAAGTCTCGACGCATTCGCAAAAGCTCCTTCTCCAGGGGTCGACCTCTCCGGCGTGGACCGATTTACGGGGGAAGTATTGAAGGCACTTGCCAGCAGCAAAGGCGGCGGAGGCCGTGGCGGCGGAGGGTGTGCATGCGCGGGATGTGCATGTGCGTGTGCATGCGCTGGCGGAGGACGCTGACGGGATAGAGGTCTTTTCGGCCATCTGATCGCGCTCAAGCACGCCTTGCGGTTGGGCCTGAGTTGCTTCCGCATGCCGTTTTTCGGTAGGATTTGGCTATGATGTGGAACGTTTCCCATATACGAGGATCGGTGCGCGCAGGGGTCGTCTGCCGGCTCCTGGCACTCACGCCACCGTAAACCCGCCCCGTTTCGTTCGCATCTTCTTTTTCTTTTCTACCCCCACTGCACTACGGCCGCTCTCAACTCTGAAGTGTCAACCGATGTTGACCTTGTATCGCGGTGGGAAAAACGCTGGAGCCGAATCGTACCAATGCCGAGTTCAGATCGACATTTCCTGAGCGAAATCGCCAGACGCCGCACGTTTGCGATAGTCTCGCATCCCGACGCGGGCAAGACCACCCTCACGGAAAAACTCCTGCTCTACGGGGGCGCAGTTGGGCTTGCAGGATCCGTGACTGCACGGAAAAACCAACGCGCCACGACGTCGGACTGGCTGGAACTGGAGCAGAAACGCGGTATTTCGATCAGCTCGACGGTCCTCAATTTTGACTATCACAACTACCGAATCAATCTGCTGGACACCCCCGGTCACCACGACTTCTCGGAAGACACGTACCGGGTTCTCACGGCGGTAGATGCGGCCATCATGGTGATCGACGCCGGTAAAGGCATCGAATCGCAGACGCAGAAGTTGTTTGAGGTGTGCAGGCTCCGGGGAATTCCGATCTTCACGTTTATAAACAAGATGGACCGCCCTTCCCGCGAACCATTGGAACTCCTGGACGAAATCGAGAGCATTCTCAAGATCCGCGCCTGCCCCATGAACTGGCCGCTCGGTGCTGGGGTTGACTTCAAAGGGGTTTGGGACAGGTATTCGAAGGCGGCGCACTTGTTCGAACGCACCCCCGGCGGTGCGTATCGAGCGCCGGTACGTTCCGGCGGTCTATCCGACCCGCAGATTCGGGGCAAGCTCAGCGACCATGTCTACAACACGGCGCACGAAGAGATCGAGATGCTCGAAGCGGCGGGAACAGCCTTCGATCCCAAAGACGTCTTGTCGGCGGAGACAACGCCGGTTTACTTCGGAAGCGCCCTGAACAACTTCGGCATCGAACTCTTGCTCGACGGTTTTTTGAAGTATTCATCGCCACCCACGCCGCGCAAGACGGTGGATGCGAAGATCGTCACTCCGAACACGAGTTCCTTTTCCGGTTTCGTATTCAAGATTCAGGCAAACATGAATCCGCACCATCGTGACCGTGTCGCATTCGTGCGAATCGTCTCGGGCAAGTTCGAGCGGAATATGTCCGTGACGCACATTCGCACGGGGAAGAATATCCGACTGTCGAATGTTAGCAAGGTCTTCGGTTCGGACCGCGAAACCGTGGATGAAGGGTATCCCGGAGACGTGATAGGCATCGTCGGGACCGGCGCCTTCGCAATCGGAGATACACTGGCGGAAAGCACGTCCATTGAGTACGACGAAATACCGTACTTCGCTCCGGAGTGCTTCTGCTTTCTCGAAAACTACGTTGCTGCTCAGGCGAAGCGGTTTCGGACCGGGCTCGGCCAATTGCTACAAGAGGGCGTAGTCCAGGCGTATGAAGTCCCCGATGCCGCGCGCAAGGTTCCCCTCCTGGGAGCTGCCGGTCCGCTTCAGTTCGAGATCGTGCAATACCGCCTTCAACAGGAATATGGGGCGGAGTCCCACGTTGAGATGGCGCCATGGACTATCGCACGCTGGCTTGATCCCCAAGTCTCGCCCAGCAGCCTCTCGCTGCCAAGCGGCGTTCGGCATGCGCTGGACGGCCGTGGGCGAAGCGTGCTGCTGTTTTCCGATCGCTGGCGTTTGATTCGGTTCTCCGAATTGAATCCCAACCTAGCTTTGGAAAGCGTGCCGTTTGACCATGCGTCTATGCACGTGTTGCGGTCGCGCGAAGCCTTGATGGCGGCCGAATAGCCGTCCGTCGCGAGACGTGCCGACGGCAATTGGAAATGGGTATACTATCTCCCCGATGGATAGCCGATCGTAAGCTGTCGCTCGCGGAACGCATACAAACTAGGGGGAAATCCCATGTCCACCACGCAGGAACTTCAGGTCGTCAACCCGTTCACCGAGTCCGTGATTCTCCGCCTGCCCATGATGGGGGCTGGCGAAGTGGACGCCACCGTGAAGAAGGCGCGCGCCGCATTCGAGGGGTGGCGCACGACGTCGATGGACGAGCGGGTCACGTTGTGCAGGCGGTTCATCAAGGCATTCACGGACATGGGAGACCAGATTGCCGCGGACGTGTCCGCGCAAATGGGGAAGCCCGTAGGGCAGGCGGCGGGCGAAGTGAAGCGGATGGCCGAGCGCGCGGAATACCTGATCGGAATCGCGCCCGAGGTCTTGGCCGATGAACCCGTGCCGGTGCAGGCAGGCTTTACGCGATACATCCGCCACGAACCCTTGGGGGTCGTGTTCGACATCGCCGCCTGGAACTATCCACTGCTAATCGCAGTCAACGTCGTGGTGCCATCGATACTGGCGGGCAACGCGGTTATCCTCAAACATTCAAGCAAGACGCCATTGTGCGGCAAAGCGTTCGCGGATGCGTTCGAGAAAGCGGGCGCGCCGGGCAATCTGGTGCAGCATGTGATTGCGGACCACGCGGTCACGGACGCCTTCGTCAAACACCCGTTGGTGGACTATGTCTCGTTCACGGGTTCAACCAAAGGCGGGCATGAAGTCGTGCATGGAGCGGCGGACCGCTTCATCAACATCGGTCTGGAATTGGGCGGCAAGGACCCGGCCTATGTATGCGCGGATGCGGATTTCAACAATGCGGTCGAGAATTGCGTGGACGGCGCGTTCTACAACGCGGGCCAATCGTGCTGCGCCATCGAGCGCGTCTATATCGACAAATCCATCTACAAAGATTTCGTGGAGGCATATGCCGAGCTGACGCGCAAGTATGTGCTGGGCGACCCCGCCGACTCGGCGACGTCGATCGGGCCTCTGGCATCGAAGTCCACGGCGGCGTTTCTGGCGAAGCAAGTCGAGGATGCCGTGAAGGCGGGCGGCAAGCTGGTCGTCGATCCGAAAGAGTTTAAGCGCCCGTCGAATGGCTGGTTCAGCGCACCGGCGGTGGTGGCCGATGCCCCGCAGAATTGCTCGCTGATACAGGAAGAGAGCTTCGGACCCGTCATCGGCCTGATTCCAGTGTCAAGCGACGAAGAGGCGATCCGGTACATGAACGACAGTGCGTACGGATTGACCGCTTCGATCTGGACGCGCGACACGGAACGCGCCATCCGCGTCGGCGAGCAGGTCGAAACGGGCACCTTTTTCATGAACCGCTGCGACTTCTGCGATCCGGGCCTGCCGTGGACGGGCGTGAAAGACACCGGGCGCGGATGCAGTCTGTCGAAGTACGGATTGCTGCAAGTGAGCCGGTTGAAGAGCATGCACCTGAAAACGGGGGGCTGACACTGAAATTCGCAGGGATGCGATGCAGTGTCGCGCGGAGCCGTATGCCGGTAGTGGTATAATTCAGTCAGATCACGCGAACCCCACAGACAAGTCAGAATAAGAGGTTGACGCTTATGGGAACTCTGAATCTGGCGTATTGGAAAGAGGGAAACTTCTGGCTTGGCAAGCTGCTTGAGCATCCTGAGATTATGACTCAGGGAGAGTCGATTGAAGAGCTCGAGGACAATATCCGAGATGCTTATAGACTGATGGCCCTGCGGGGATTCCCTTCCGAATACGATGGGTGCTGATGTCTCAAATTAGAAGCGACTGGGCAGTCACTAGAAGGGGTCTGGCTTGCAGTTGAAGCTATAGGCATACTCTTGGCTTGTCTCCTGGCATTTCAACGTAATCCGGAAGACGAACGTCTTCTCAGTGAATACCTTGAAATCCGCGTTCACTTGGCAACTACTACCAGGTGGGATGGTGAAAAGCTCTCCATTCTTCAGGTCAGGATTCACCTCAAGCGAAAGTGGAGTTGAGACTCGCTTCTCCGTTGTAAACAACTTCTTGCCTTTGCCCGTATAGTCTATTTCTAGATCTTTACGACTCAGAGTAAGCGTTGCTTTTGATCCGTTGAAGATAGACACCCTAACCGAGGCCGTGTAGCAGAAGCTGAATCCCTCGATTGGCTTGACTTCAATCTTGTCCCGCTCAACCGCGAGGGAGCGAAAACGTCCTTCC
>JBAZRU010000310.1:0-7854 GCA_041662805.1 Candidatus Hydrogenedentales bacterium
CGCGAGCGTGCAGTTCTCGCACGTGATACCCTCAACAGTGAACGGTTCGTTTGTTCGTGACCGCAACGTGACGTCGAGTGGGACTTCGTTCTTTGCACCCTTTTCGAAGTCGATGAGAGCCGGAGACGGTTCCGCGACAACCTTGCTGAGCACGGTCAATTCGAAAGGAATACTCTGGACGCCGGGCGCATCGTCTTCGTAGTCTACGCCCAGTCTCACGGAATAGCGGGCGGGTTGAAGCGCTCGTTCGGTACTCACGACGATCGAGGGCAAGGCTTTGGGATCGGCAGAAGGTTCGAGGCGCGCGGCGAACAGGTTATTGGGAAGCACCTTGACGCCGGTTACACGCAGCTTTTCAATGCCGTGCGCACGGCGAAGCGGGATTCGCTTCTCGATGGGTTCGCCGAAGGTCACTTGCGTGGAAACATCCGAGGGGTCCGCGTCAATGCGCCCGAGCCATACAATCTTGGCTTCGTAGACCAACCGATCTTTCGTGAGAGGTTTTGTGCGCGGTTTGAGAAAGATGGTCCGCGACGATGGTGCATGGCCTGTGATGGAATACCCCACCGCGATCGACTCGCCGGGGGCAACGGGCGATTTGGTGGGGACCGTGGTCGTGCATGAACACGAGGCACTGACGGCCTCAACCTTAAATGGCGCTTGGCCCACGTTCGTGATCGTCAATTCGCCCTTCACCTCTTCGCCGATGAAATGGGCTCCGTGATCGTATGTGGCCACGGCCAGCACCGCCTGCGCCGGGACGGCGGGCGCGGACGGGCCTCCACACGAGGCGGAAATCAACGCGAGAAACGCGACGCCGCATGCCATGCGCGGGCGCCGGAACACGTATGAAGCGGAGGCCGATTCCATAAACGAGATCATAGCGCAAGGGGAGCGGTTGTCGTTAGGGACGCGCGATGGAGCGGGACGGGAGGGGGCGAGCTATGTGTTTTCGAGACGGATGGGGGACTATACTTCAGGGCAGGTTGCACGCGCGGGGGCGTGTACGGCACAAAGGGGATTCGATATGACGGAGCAGCATCACGACATTAACCGGCGCGATTTTCTGCGCCGGGGCGCGCAGGGAGCGGCCTTTGCTGGGCTGGGTCTTGCGGCTCTCGAGGCGGCCGCTGCCACAGGACGGAAAGTGGAGCGCGTCGATACGCATTCGCCGAAGACCGGCCGCCTGATGAAGGAAGGCGAGGTCATTGGAATTGGCATGATCGGCGTCGGCGGTATGGGCGGGGGACACCTGGGCGATTTGGTCGACCGCGAGAAGAAGGGCGAGAAGATTCAGGTCCGCGCGGTCTGCGACACGTACATGAAGCGCAACAAGCAAGCCCAATCCCACGTGAAGGACGCGACAGGCCGTAGTGTCGAGTTCTATTTCGACCAGAAGCAACTGATCGAGCGCGACGATATCCACGCGGTCGTCATCGCCACGCCGGACCATTGGCATGCACCCGCCAGCATCATGGCGATGGAAGCCGGGAAGGATGTGTATTGCCAGAAGCCGGTCACGCTGACCGCGGAAGAGTCTATCAAGGTGCGCGACACGGCGTATCGGACAGGCCGCGTATTTCAGTGCGGCGCACAGAATACGTCCAACGATTTCTGTTGGCAGGCGAAGAAGTTCATTGAGGAAGGCGGTATCGGGAAGGTCCTTTGGGCGCAGGCCGATTACAGCCGCAATTCTTCGGGCGGCCCGGATGACCGTGGCGGCGAATGGAACTACCACATCGACGAAGGCGCTAGTCCCGACCCGAAATCCGGCGATAACTATATCGACTGGAAGCAGTGGCTGGGCCCCGCGCCGAAGCGCCCCTTCTCGAAGTCGCGCTTCTTCCAATTCCGGAAGTATTGGGACTACTCGGGCGGCATCGCCACAGACCTTCTCTACCACGTGATTGCGCCGTTGACCATCGCCTTGAGCGCCAGCGCCCCTGAACGGGTCAGCGCGGGCGGCGGCATCTTCGTGCAACACGATGACCGCGAAGTCCCCGACACGTTCATGATCATGGCCGACTATCCCGAGGACTTCACCATCGTCCTGACGTCGTCGATGGCCAACCGCCAGGGCAATCCGACGATGATTCGCGGGCACAAGGCCACCATCCGCCCCGAGGAAAAGGATGGCAAGGAGACGATGAAGGTGACGGCGGAGAAAGAGTTCGCGGAATGGTTCAAAGGGAAATATGGGGCGGAGGAGATATTCGTGCCGTTGCAGCCGCGCGAGGAGCACATGACGAATTGGCTCAACGCCATCCGTTCGCGCGGCCCTGTGCACTGCGACGCCGAGACCGCATACCGCGCCATGGTCACCACGAAGCTCGGCTGCGAAGCCTGGCGGCAGGACAAGACGCTGTTCTGGGATAACGCGAAGGAATGCCAGGTCCGCAAGCACCCGCGCCCAAACCGCACTTCAAAATGGCCGCAGGAGAAGGAAGTCTAGTAACACAATTTCTGACAAATAGGTAAGAAACCGAGAGAGGGCACCTGCCAAAGCGTAGGTGTCCTCTTCATTTTGGGAATATGACATCGTGCAAATGGGCGGAATGGCGAGAAGTTCTATGGAAGAACGCCATAAGTTATTCAAAATTTACTACTCGGAGCTGGCAATTAGTATTCATTCGTGACAAACTCGTTACGTATGGGCGCTATGGAATATGAGCTGAGGCGGGGCTCTCGCGATTTCGCACAATCAAGAGCGCTCGCCCAAGTCTTGGTCTTCTTTCTTTAACTGGCTCAAAGCATGCGGCTTATGAGGCGTTTGAACAGCTCAAGAAGCTAGATTCTTCATGGGACCGGCTCTTTATTGTCAGCAATTTCCCCAAATTTCAGTCTCGGCACGCCGCTTGCTTCATTTCACGTGGCTGTGCGTAGACGATATAGAGAATGTGCTTGGGGAAGCACGCACTGGCGGAAACGCCGCGTGGAGAGTGACAATGAGAACGCGATTGGGACTGATTGGAGTAGCAGTGGCTGCCATGGCGCTTGCCGCACTACCCGCAAGCGCATCGATAACCTACTCGGCATCGGGCACTGGCGGAGAGTCCAACTTGAGCGCTTCGGCCGAGTTCAACATCAGCGGTAACAACTTGATCATTACGCTGACGAATACGGCCTCGACGCCTGCTCTTGAACCCGCCGACATCCTTATGGCGGTGTTCTTTTCAGTTGACGGAAATCCGACGTTGACCCAAGTATCCGCAGTCTTGAACGCAGGAAGCTCGGTGTTGTATCCCGTGAGTGGCAACGGCACGAGTCCTGCGGGGGTTGTGGGCGGCGAATGGGCCTACGCACAAGGAATCAATGCTCCGGGCGCCGCCGACCGCGGCATCGGCGCAGCAGGCTTCGGTCTCTTTGGCCAAGCCAATTTCCCAGGGAATAACCTGTACGGCCAGACGGGCGTGCAGGGGATGGCCTATGGCATCGTTCCCGCGTCCGGCACGACAGGCGGCAATAGCCCCGTAACGGGCTCGAATCCGTTCATACAGAATTCCGTTGTGTTTACACTGAGTTTCACCGGGCAGTTGAACCTCGACGACATCTCCGATGTGAGCTTCCAGTACGGGACAGATCTCTGCGAACCCAACTTGCCGTCGACGGTAGTGCCCGAGCCGGCGAGCCTTTCCCTGTTGGGTATCGGTATTGCCCTTATGGCGATGCGCCGGGTTGTGAAACGGCGCAGCACGACGTAGTCGTTTGTTCTCCTCCAAGCCTCCGGGGCCGCCTTTTGGCGGCCTCGACTTTTTTGTGTGGCGATGGCATCGAACGTGGGAATTGGAGTTATGGGCGGCACTGCCGGATTCCCGCGGGGATGTGGTAGGGTGGTTTCAAGATTTGGCTCTTGGATGGGAGTGTGAGCGTGGAGAATCCGTGGTCAACGCTGGCAGGCTTGGTAATATTGGGGGCCGCGATGGCCTTTTTTGCCACGCGTCGCCGCCGCATTACCGGCAAGTGGAAACAGGGTGTAGAAGCATTCGAGCGCGGCGATATGGAGGTCGCAGTCAAGGCCTTCCGCGCGTGCCTTCGCAACGCCCCGACGTGGGTTCCCGCGCGGCGCTTGCTCGGACGCGCCCTTGCAGCCGCACACCGCATCGACGAGGCAGAGCAGGAGCTTCGGCTCGCCGCCAAGCTTGAGCCGCGCAATCCGGAGGGACATCTCGATTTCGCCATCTTTCTTGCGCGCTACGCGCCGGACCGCGCCGATGAGGCAATCGACTCCCTCGCGGAGGCGGTGGAGCACGGGCCGCGTTTGCGCGAACAGTTGGCAGCTATCGAACCCTTGGCGCCCCTGCGGGATCATCCCCGGTTCCAGGCGCTGCTTTCGCCGCCTCCGTTGCATTGATACGGTTTTGCGGTGCGCCGCGCTTCGCGCTAGACTGATTCCATGATTCATGCCTTGCTCGTCATAGCCGCATGCGTGGCACAGGATGCCGGCGCCCAGGAGTTGTTGCTCAATCCAAGCGCCGAGTTCCTGTATCACGATGCGCCCGAACATTGGAGCGTCTATGTCGAGCCCATGAAAGACGCCGAAGGCGTGCCCGATACTTCCGTTGCCTGCGACGGCGCCTATTCGCTTCGCCTCTACAATCCCATGCGCTACGCGGTCGAGCCGGCCAATAATTGGAGTCAGAACATCCTGCGGAATCTCGGCGGACGCACGCTGAATGTTCGCGGAAGCATCAAAACGGACGAGGCCGGGGAGGCGTCGCTGTGGGTGCAGTGCTATCGCAAGAATCCGTGGAAAGTGATGCTGCAAGTATCCACCGCCGACACGGCGCCCGTGCGCGGCACGACAGATTGGACGCCCGTTGAATTGACAGTGCCCGTGCCGCAGGGAACCGACTTCGTGGTGCTGCGGTGCGTGTTGAAAGGCATGGGGACGGCGTGGTTCGACGCGTTGTCCGTCACGGCGGACCCCCCCAAGACGCCTCCTATCCCGCCTGCCGCCGCCAAGAGCGACCCCCCCAAATCGGACGTGCAAGCTCCGAAGCCGCCGACCATCGCCGCGCCGATTCAGCCCGAGGGCGGAGATGACGAGGTGAAGCAGCGCATTTACGATACGCAGGAAGAATTGCGCAAGGCGAATGAAGCGTTACGCAAGTCGAATGAAGCGCTTGCCAATCAAGTGAAGGCGATGCGCGAAGAACTCGAAAAACTCCGGAGCGACGTGGAGACGTTCAACGAAGACGCACAACGCCTGCAATCGGGCGATCGACCATCCAAGGACAGTCCTGTGACGCCCCCGGTGCCGCCGCTTGTGCCGCATGCCCCAACAACACCGGAGTCGCCCTAGCGATGTTCATCATTCTCGCAATCTCGTTGTTGGTAGGCCTTATCACGGCGGTGTTCGTGTGGACCTCGTGGAGCACCTTGGAGAATCTATTGGCCGCTCGCGCCGCCAAGGCGAAGTCTGGCGGGGGCAGCGAAGACGCGTCGCCGGATAAGCGGAAGACGAAGGAAGCGCAGGGTGGCAAAGCCTGACTCGAACGCCAAGCGCGAGAGGAAGTTCATCGGCATCCACTTCAAGTGTTGCAACGTGTATGCGCGCGTCTACCTGAACCACGCGGGGACTGCCTACGCGGGGCATTGCCCAAAGTGCGCCGCTGCGTTGACCGTGAAAGCAGCCCCGGGCGGAAGCAAACGCCGCTTCTGGGAAGCGGAATAGGGGTTGGGGTTTGGGGGTTGGGGTTTGGGGTGGCGCGGGCGCGGGCGCGGGCTTGCGTTCCCTGGCCCTTCCGGCCTTTCGCCTATCGCGCTCTCCGGCCGCCGCCTACCGTCCCGTGCGTTGAGCGTCCAGGCGCCGGGCGAGGCCCCGGCTTTGCCACCGGCGGATGGTGTCCCCAGGAGTCGCGCAAGGGCTTCATGCGCGTTTGCCCGGCAGGCGGCTCCGAACCAACGACGGGAGGCTCGCCCCACGTGTGACCGGGCCGCCACTGTTTGACGCCACGCTCGTAGGCGCCGAGATCCGGAGCGGCCCCTGCCACGTCCGTGGTTACTCCGTCGACGACCACGCCAGCGTCGATGCACGGCGAGTTGTTGCCGAGCCGAAAGTCATTCAGCTTTACACCCACGACACCGGGCTCTGTGCCCGCGTAATTGTGATGCGCGTCAATGCCGTTTCCGAGGACGACCTCGTCCGTGAAGATATTGTTCGCGAGGATACAGCCAGGCTGCTCCTTGTTGCCCTCCGCGCCCCAGTAACTCACGCTGTTTCCATTCTGCAGGACGGTGTTGTTGTACACGCGGTTGTTGATCGAAGGCGTGTTGAGCCGGATTCCGCTATCTGGATTGTTCCACGAGACGTTGTGGTGAATGAGGAAGTTCGACGAGTTGTTGTCGATGTAGATGCCGACGCCTACGTGTTCCGCGAGGTTGTCGTGAACCCAGTTGTAGGCGATGACCGTGCCTTCGCCGTCGGTGCCGAAGCAGTAGGTCGCGCCCAGGTCCGTCGTGAGCATTCCGGCGCGCGCGATATCGTTGAACTCGATGCGGCCGGCCTTCATCGTGCGGTGCACAATCACACTGCGACCACAGTCGCTGAGCGTGTTGCGCGAGATGACGTTGCCGCGACCTTCGGCCCAGATTGCGCCGCAATCGACAGCGGCGTAGTCGACGTTGCGCACCACGCACTCCGTGACGGTGTTGTTGTCGCCCAGCAGAGTGACGCCGTTGCCCGCGCTGAACACGACCGAACTTCGGCTTAGGACGTTGTCGTGTCCGCCGAGCAGAATGCCGCTGTTCGTGTGCGCGGACGTGCCCCAGCCCTCGCATTGCACAACGGACGACGCGTATCGAACGTGGCAATCGTCGACGACGCAATACGCGGCGTCGGCGAGGTTCAACGTGGCCGCGAAGATGCGCATGCCTTCGACGTGTACATAGGAAAGGCCGCTCAGGTCGAAGGCGTTGGTGCGCTGTTTTACTTCCACGCGCGGCGTGCGTGACTTTGCGCCCTCGGGCCGAATGAGCGAAACCACCTTGTTCGTCGCATCCCAGTGCCACTCGCCGGGCGCATCCAGCAAGGATGCCGCACCATATACGAAATACCGCGTGCTTTCGCGCACGGCATGCGCAGGGTCTTGCCCCCAGTTGCCCTCGAACTGCACGGCGTGCGCTGTCGCGTCGTAGCCCTTCACGGGGCGCGTCCACGAGACCCACAGACTGCCCGGAAGGACGTGCAGCATCGCGCCGCTAAGGTCGGTGTTGGGAAGCTCCGCATCCGTGATGGCATTCGCGTTTGTCCCGGCATCGGCGATGGCCCATGCCGGTTTCATCACGTCTAACGTTGCATTCGGCCACCGTGCCGGATTCATCAACGCGCCGTCGACAAAAAGTTGATCAAAGGGATCTGCGACCGGCGCGCGCAGTACACCGCCCTCGGGCTTCCAGTTTGCGACTGGATCCGCGCCGCTCACGATTACCTTCTCGCCGCGATAGGCGCGAAACACAATCGGTTGCTCGGCCTCCCCCGATCGCGCGGGCTTCACCGTCTCGCGATACACACCTCCTCGCACAAGGCAGACATCGCCCGCCTGCATGACATCGGCGGCCTTCTGTATGGTCTTGAACGGCGCGGTGCGCGACCCCGCGTTGGCGTCGGACCCGCGTGGGGACACGTGATAGGTCGTCCCCTCCGCGAGGGATGCGGCACACAGATTGGTGACAAGTACGAAGGTGAGCAGAAGCGGCTTCATGAGAGATCCCCGGTGTGCTGCAGGCTTAACGCCTGAGCAGGATACTGCATGCGATTCTTCAGCGGATGCGCAATCGTGATGCGGCATGAAGAATATCCGAGTGCCGCCAAGATTTGCCATTCTTCGGCATATACGAGATGCGTGTAGCCAA
>JBAZRU010000311.1:0-7848 GCA_041662805.1 Candidatus Hydrogenedentales bacterium
TTGATGTCGCCAAAACCTAGGCCGTGACCAGCGCTATTCTCGAAGATCTTGGTCTCTTTGAACTGGCCCGTGCCTTTGCCTTGCGCATCGCGAACGAGCTTGAAGATCGAGATGTACTTCGTGCCCGGCATATTCGGGATGACTTCGATGTCGCCGTCGTTGTCGATGTCGCAGAACATGGGGCGTTCGATGTTGCCCACTTTGGCGATATCGTGCGTGATCCATTCGACGCCTTGGCCTTTGGGATTCTCGCGCCAGGAAAGCGTTTCGCCGAACCAACCGCCGGTCACAATGTCGACAAAACCGTCGCCATTCACGTCCATCGGGAAATCGGCGAAGTCGTCGTAGTAGTCCGATTCGCGGCGGATATCGCAGATCTTGTTGGCTGTCTTGAAATCGGGGCCAGCGAACCAGTATTCGCCGGACACGATGTCCTTCTGGCCGTCATTGTTGATGTCGGCGATGCAACAGGCTTCTGTCGTCACCACGCCGATACGCTGACTTTCAAATTTGAGCGGCGCGGAATCTTGCGCGGCGGCAAGAACGGAGGCTGATAAAAGCAAGGCAACGTGCAGCATGGAGGCTCTCCCCTTTTTCGGTTTCGCGGACTTGAAGGGTGATGATAGCAGACTGCGGGGCCGGAGGAAATGCGTGGGCTGCATCCGCGATTTGCTAGACGAAGAAGGGGTTGAACCCGCTTTCGATGGCGACGGTGCTTGAAGGTCCGTGGCCCGTGTGGATTTGCGTGTCGGGAGGCAAGGCGAAAATGTGCTTACGTATCGCGTCGATTTGGCGCTTGGCGTTTTCGGGCGAGGACGTACCGCCGACGGACCCGGCGAACAAGGCGTCGCCCGTGAAAACGTGGCCGGGAATGACCAAGCTAATGCCTTCCGGCGTGTGCCCAGGAGTCTCGCGGACGGTTCCTTCGATGCGCCCGACCCGCACAGTCCCGCCGTGGGATACCCGTATCGCATCGCAGCCGCCCACGGAGTGCTTTCCGGCGAAGACTTTTGCGCCATACCGGGCGACGATGCTCGCGAGGCCATCGGTGTGATCGTAATGGTCGTGGGTTACGAAGACTTGGCTCAGCTTCAGGTTGTACGCGGCGATGTATTCGGCGATGGCCGGGGCGAAAGCCCCGGCGTCGACGAGCATGGCCTCTTTGGTCTCTTCGCACACCACCAGGAAGGCGTTCGCTTCGTTCACGTCCAACAGGAATCGACGCACGATCATCGCCGGACGCCCTCCATGTTCGCGTTCTCGAAGTTGGCTTGCCCTGTTGCGCCTGCAAAGGATGCGCCCGCAAGATTGGCGCGGCGGAAAATTGCGCGGCGGACGTCCGCGCCCGCGAAGGACGCGCCTCGAAAGTCCGCATTGCCCGGGCGCGAGTAGTACATGCGTGCGCCGTCGAACTGTGCGCCGTGCCCTTTGGTTCCGACGAGGTTGGCTCGCTGCAGATTGGCGCAGGTGAAGTCGGCATTGGAGACGTCGGCTGCGCCAAGGACGGCGAATTCGAGATCAGCTTCGGACATGTCGGCGCCTTTGAGGTTGGCACCGTCGAGGAAGGCCTCGCGGAGATTGGCTCCGCGCAGGTTTGCACCGGCGAGATTTGCGCCCGAGAGGCGGGCTCCCGCGAGATTGGCTCCCGACAGATCGCACGCGCTCAGGTCTGCGCCGGTCAGTTGAGCCCCGGCGTATCTTCCTGCCCGGATGTCCAAGGAAAGCTGCGCTTTGTCCATGGCCGGCGAGTGCTCCTCAGAATTCGTCGGAACTTCCCAGGCGTTGTTCCATCCAATCCGCAAGATAGGCGACTTCCTTGATAGATGCCTTCATCTCATTGCGGGAGACTTCTTCCACCAGAAAGCAATTCACCAAGACGAACCGCTCTTCATCGCCTTGCCCCGTCAGCGCAATGGCGGCCTGCGCCATTTTGGTGTTGGCATGCAGGGCCCAGCCATACATCTTCTCGTCGGCCTTCCCGCACACGCTGAAGACTTGGTACAGCTTGATGCCGTCTTTTCGATTGAGCTGCTTCACATGCACGTGTTGGCTACGTCCGGACTTCAATTGGATTTTGACCGCAAAGCCGTCGCCGTCCGCGGTGACTTCGCGCTCGCCGGCCTTTTCGCAGGCGCGGACGAGTTCCTCCAAGGGCACCGGCCCCGCTGCGTCCCTTGGGACAACGCCATTCAGCACGGCGGCGGCGCGACCGAGCGCGTCGTCGATGGATCGCCGGACATCCACGTCCATTTCCTCACGGAGTTCATGGAGCGGGGCCAAGGCGCGCATGGCCGCCCGGCCGAGGAGTTCTGCAGCATCGCGCCGATTCACCCAGCCAACTCGTTTGTCTCGGACTTGTTCAGCCGCGCCATCGATATCTTCGAACATGGGGACTGCCTTTCCCGGTAAAGCCCTGGAACGCTGCGCGTGCCCAATCGTGCAGCCATCGCGGCAATTATAGCAGATGAAACGGAAGACGGCCCCCCCGGTATCGTGGTAAGATCAATTTGGTGACCCAATGAACCTCAAAAATGGACGGACCATACGAACCGTATTGCTTGTGTGCGGATGCCTTGCTGCGTCCGGGCGGAGCCCTGCGCTGACGGCGCGGGCCGACGCGATGTCCGACTACACGACGATAGCCGCCGAACTCGACCGGATCGGGCTTGAATTCGCGCGGACCCGAGGAAAAGAAGAACTGATTGAGCAGTACCGCGAACTCATAGACGCCTATCCGGGATTCGCGAACAACATGCAGATGGAGACGCAGATTGCCCTCATTTACGAGTGGGATCTGTCGGAATCCGGTCAGCCTCCGAATCCGGAGGCGGCCTTCAGTACGCTGACGGACGTCATTAACACGTACGACCCCGGCCATCCATACATGAAGCGCGTGCGGCAACTCGCGGCGAATAGGGCTATGACCGTCGACCCGAAGATTGCGAAGGACATGTATACGGGGCTTCTGGAGGACTATCCGGAGGACGACATTCTGGCCGTGGAGAGTCTGTTTTCGCTGGGGCAAATGGCCGAGAAACAGGGAGACGTTGCCGAGGCAACCAGAATGTACGAGCAGGCCATGGGCTACACGCCGGGCGGCGAAGTGACGTCCGACACCGCTTCGGAGGAAGTGCTGGCGTATCAGACGAACGCGGCTGCCGCGCTAATTGGCTCGGTGCTTCGGCAGTACGACAATCCTGAAGAACGCCTCCGCGCCATGGACGAGTTCTTGAAGGAGCATGCGGGGTTCGCGGAGATGTTCGGCGACCTTACGCAACGCATGCGCGAGACGATTGAGGTGCAGGTGCTCAATCAGGCCAAGGCGGCCTCGGGCGTGGACGTACAAACGGCGTCGGCGTCCAATGTCATCGGAACGCGCAACCCCGCGAAGGGGGCGTCACGCGGGGCACGGGAATCCAAGGCGGGCAGCGCGAGCGATGCAACGGACGCGGAGTCGCGGCGTATGGCCGCGGCAGCGGGAGATCCTGCCTGGGGTCCCTCGGGGGATGGGGGTTCAGCGAGCAACGGCGGGGCGATAGCGTCGCGCGTCGCGGCCGCGGCGCAGGTGATCGCTTCATCGTCCGTAGCGCGCCTTCTGGTGCCTGCGATCCTCGCGCTGGGCGTGCTGGGCGTCGTTGTTTTTGTTCGGCGCCGGCTTTCGTAGGGGAGAGAATCTCGCCGGCCGATCCTTGGCCGCGTGTGCGGAAAGAGGGGGCCGATCCGTCTGCGTCACGTCGTCCGCGGGACCAAATGTGCTACACTGCGGCCCTGCACTTCGTCGCTTTTGGGACTGGAATTCATACAGGGGAAACCACACGAGATGCCTAAGACCGCGCGGATTATTGATGGGAACAAGGTGGCGGCGGCGATTCGCGCCGAGGTGAAGGCCGAGGTCGAGGAACTGCACAAGAAGGGCATTCATCCCGGGTTGGCCGTGGTGCTTGTCGGCGACGATCCGGCGATGCAGGTTTACGTGCGTAACAAGCAGCGTGGTTCCGAGGAAATCGGGATCGCGTTCTTCCCCAATTTTTTGCCCGCCGCGATTACGGAACGCAAGCTACTGAACCTCATCGAGAAACTGAATGTGGACCCGCGTGTTTCGGGCATCATCGTGCAGAGCCCTTTGCCGAAGCACATCGACGAGGGGAAGGTAGTCAACGCCATTTCCCCCGAGAAGGATGCGGACGGATTCCACCCGGTCAACGTGGGGAAGATGCTGATTGGCGAGCCGGGATTCTTGCCGTGCACCCCGCACGGTTGCAAAGTGCTGCTCGATCGCTATGGCTATGACCCTGCCGGAAAGCACGTGGTGATCGTCGGGCGATCCAACATTGTCGGCAAGCCGCTGGCGGCCATTCTCATGCAGAAGGCG
This sequence comes from Candidatus Hydrogenedentales bacterium, assembly GCA_041662805.1. Classification (GTDB taxonomy): domain Bacteria; phylum Hydrogenedentota; class Hydrogenedentia; order Hydrogenedentales; family SLHB01; genus JAIBAQ01. The sequence continues at coordinate 4,373 of JBAZRU010000311.1, forward strand.
AAAGGTGCCAACGCCACGGTGACCATCTGCCATTCGCGCACGCGCAACCTCGCGTCGTTCACGCGGCAGGCGGATATTCTCGTGGCGGCGTTGGGAAGCCCCGAGTTTGTGAAGGGGCGAATGGTGAAGCCGGGCGCGGTAGTGTTGGACGTGGGAATCTCGCGCGTGGCCGACGCGTCGAAGAAATCCGGGTATCGCATTGCGGGCGACGTGCACTTTGCATCGGTGAGCAAGGTGGCCAAGGCCATCACGCCGGTGCCGGGCGGCGTCGGTCCGATGACCGTGGCGATGCTGCTGAAGAATACCGTCGAGGCAGCGAAACGGCTTAAGGGATAGCAGCGGCGGGGACCGCGGCCACGCGTCCGGTCACGTCGTACACGTCCGCCTCGATAATCTCGATATCTACGAATTGCCCGACGGTAAGCGGCGTGTCGCTCTGCACGTAGACGCAGCCGTCGACTTCCGGCGCTTCGGTGTTGCTGCGTCCAACGTAACGGCCTTGATCCTCGTCGAACTCCTCAATGAGCACGCGCGTTCGCGTGCCGACGCGCGCACGCGTGTACTCCGCCGTGATTCCGGCCTGCAACTCCATCACGGCGCGCCAGCGCTGTTCTTTCATGCGGTCGTTCACCTGGTCCTCGGCTTGCCCGGCAGGCGTGTCGTCTTCTTGCGAATACTGGAAGGACCCGAGCCAATTGAAGCGCAAAGCGGCGAGTTCGTCAAGCATGCGTTGGTGGGCCCCGTCCGATTCGCCTGGGAATCCGACGATCATCGTCGTGCGCAGGGCAAGACCCGGAATGGCATCGCGCATCTTGTGCACCAACGCGGCCGTGTTCGTTTCGCGATAGGGACGCTTCATGCGTTTGAGCACGTCCGGGTCCAGGTGCTGCAACGGCATATCGAGATACGGCGCGATCTTTCGCTCCGTCGAGACGACATCGAGAAACGCGTCGGTCACGCCGCCGGGATACACGTAAAGGCAGCGGACCCAGAAATCGCCATCGACGGCGCACACGTCGCGCAGCAATTCGGGGAGGCGATAGCCCTTGCCGAGGTCGCGTCCGTAGTCCGCCAAATCTTGCGCGACGAGATTGAATTCGCGGACGCCCTGCGCCACGAGCGAGCGCACTTCTTCTTGCAGGATGCCGGGGGCTACGGAGCGATGCTTTCCCTTCATGAGGGGAATCGAGCAGAAGGTGCACGCGTGGTTGCAGCCGTCGGAGATTTTCAAGAATGTGTGCGGCTTCGAATCGAGACGGCGGCGCTGCATGAACGGATAAATGGCGACCGTCGGCACACGCTCGACGCCGTTCTTTGGCGCGTCGCTTTCCAGGATCATGCGAGTGAGCCGCTGGAACTGCCCGACGCCTACGATGCCGTCGATCTCCGGGATCTCTTTCATCAGCTCCGCCGCGTAGCGCTGCGCAAGACAGCCCGCAACAAACACGCGTTTTGGGCCGTCCGACTCGGCTTTGCGTTCCGTCCACTCGACGATTGCGTCGACCGACTGCTGCTTTGCGTCGCCGATGAAGCCGCAGGTAGTGATGACCACGGCATCCATGCGCGGAGAATCATCGTCTTGAACGACGACGACTTCGCATCCCTCGGCCTCCAACTGGCCCGCAAGGTACTCGTTGTCGACCGTGTTCTTGTCGCACCCTAAGGTGACTAATCCAACTCGCATGCTCATAGGTTCCGTTTAGTTTCCTTGCAGTCTGAAGACGAAGTCTATTTGCCCCAGCGGATCTTCTGGGCGCGTTCCGCGAGCCAGCCGCATTGCAGGGCGAGGCGTTCCATCCAGGCGGCGGCGGTGAAGCCGGCCACGAGATTGCCTTGGGCCTGGATCTGGTACGACACGGTCGCGATGTGTTTCACGCCTACGGCGTAGTACAGGGCAGCCTCTTCGTAAAAGGATAGTGTACGAAATCGCTGGTATTGGTCCAACAGAATGTCCGTCCGCTTGCTGAGGCGGTCGGGTTTCATGGTTGTTCGGATGCACAGGTTGGAGATGGCGTAGGACAAGTCCTCAAGGAAGCAGCCGTCTCCCGCAAATTCGAGGTCGACGACGGCCATCAGCCGGTCGTCTTTGTAGATGAGGTTGCCGCTGTGCCAATCGCCGTGGATCAGACCCGTTTCGAACCGGCTCCGTTTTTCCAGGCTCAGGGCGTCACCCGCGTCGCGCAGGAACAGGGCAATCCGGTTGCATTGTTCGTTCAAGACGTTTGCGTCGCCGCCTTCGGACTTGGCCATTTCGTAGAGCGACGAGAAGGAGTTGCGGGGCACCTCGCTGAACCGCCACATTTGGGCGTCGCGTTCGGGGCGGGGGAAGTCGCGGCACGACTCGTGAAACCGGCCCAGCGCTTGGGCCGATATCGCGAGGGTGTCGCTGGAAACCTGCATCGATTCGCCCTCGACGAACGCTTGCAGTTCCAATGCCCACGTGTCGAGTTCGACGATGCGAACGCCTGTGGTCGTGGGCTGCACCCTCGCGACGGGAATGCCGTTCTTCAACAGGTGCTCGGAAAGACGGTGTTGAAACCGCAGCGCGTCCAAGACATACGGGTCCCGCTTGTAGGTCTTCGCAAGGAACCGTCCCAGCGCCGTGTTTACCAGCAACTTGCGGTGACGGCGCTGGTGCGCGCCTTCCAGCGGCTCCGGGCGGTCGACGCGCCCGAGACCGTAGTTGTCCCGAATGACTTGGGCAATGATGTCCAGGGAATCGAGTTTGGTAGTCACGGAAGCGTCAATACCTTCTCCGACTCCTTGTTGGCCAGCAACTCTTCTTTCGTGAACCAAGTCGGTTTCATTTTGCGCTTCGAGTAGAGCTTCTCGCCCTGATCCATATAATGCGGCGAGTCCGGATTGGCGTTCTGCCCCCAGGGAATCAACGTGTAGGACTCGATGCCCTCTTTGTGCATGAACATCAAGATCGTGGCCATCGAACCATTGTCCGCGATGTACTTGCCCGGATTGTCCTTGTCTTCCGAACTGCGGACGTCGAGCAAGGTTTCGGTCATATTGGTGCCGCTAGTCGAGCCGCCGAAGTCCGCGCCTGGAGCGGGGAAGAACTTGCCGCCGCGTCCGATTCGGTAGATGTCTCCCCAGGGAACGAGAACGGAGCCGTACCTGTTCTTCATCTCGGAGATCGACTCCAGCAAGAGGGCGAGCATGTTCTCCTGGTCGCCGGCGGCAAGGGGCTTGCCATCCGCGATGGCGCCGGTGTCCACTTTGTCGTTGCACTTCTGACGCCAGGTTTTGTAGAGCGGCGTTACCGTCTGTTCCGGTAGGAACATGCCGTCCCAATCCATGATCGCTTTTACGGCATCCGCGAATTCTTTGTCCTTCATCCCTGCCCAACCGGCGGATTCCGTCGCCGCCTTCAGTGCCGATTGCCACGGCTTCGCGAGGATGTCGTAGACGTTGAGCGCGTATTCCATTGCTTCTTCTTTCGTGACGGTATCGTCGCCATCAAGCAA
>JBAZRU010000312.1:0-5428 GCA_041662805.1 Candidatus Hydrogenedentales bacterium
GCGGTTGGGGCCCCCAAGGAACACCCCTATCCGAACCTGCGCCCGAATCCATACCGGCTGCAATCCAGCCCCGGCTCTTCTGACGACGCTCGCCCTCCGTGCCGGACGTCTTCGGTCCAGCTTCGTGCATTCAACCGAGCGACAAATGCGAAAGTTGCTAAGCCCTAATTTCCCTCAGAGCAAATCACAGGCCAGTGAAGTAGAATGCGGCACAACTTCCCACAAAAGGAGACCAGACAACCTATGGATCCTCAAGACGCAACTGCCATCCGCGAATACGGCAACGCGCTCAACGCGTTGTCGAATGGATTCATCCATTCCCAGATCTTGTTTACGGCGCATCGCGCGAATGCATTTGCGCAATTGGAGGAGCCGCGCACGGCGGAGGAGGTTGCGCGTATCCTGGGATTGGACCCGCGCGCTACGCGCATGTTGCTCGACGGGCTCTTGGCGTTGAAGTTGGTGGAGAAGTCGCACGGTCGCTACAGCAACGGCCCTGCGGCAACGGCTTGCCTTGTGCCGGGGAAGCCGCATTACCAGGGGCATATCCTGGAGCACAACGCCAACTACTGGGACATCTGCCCCAAGCTGATCGACGCGGTGCGCACGGGCGAGCCGGTGCGCGGGCCGGGAGCGAGCCGGACGCCCGAGGAATTGCGGGCGTTCATCCTGGGCATGCGCGACATCGGCGCGATGAGCGCGCAGGAGATGCTTCGCGCCATGGACTTGTCGCGCTATCGGCATGTCCTCGACGTGGGCGGCGGCCCCGCCACGTATTCCATCGCGTTTTTGAAGGCGCACCCCGAAATGCGCGCCACGGAATTCGACCGGCCTGAGGTTATTGAGATTGCGCGGGAGCAAGTGGCCGAAGCCGGAGTCGCCGGCCGGTTCTCGTTTCTGCCGGGCGACATCGCGACCGACGCGTTCGGGAGCGGCTACGACCTGGTGCTGGTTTCGAATATTATCCATAGCTTCAGTCCGGACGGAAACCGGGCCATGGTGCGGAAATGCTACGACGCACTCGACAGCGGCGGCACCTTAATCATCAAGGACTTTCTCGTCGACAACGACCGGTCGGGTCCGGCGTTCAGTCTGATCTTTGCGCTGCGCATGCTTCTCGCAACCGGCGAAGGCGACACCTATACCTTCGACGAGGTCGCGTCGTGGACGAAGGAGGCCGGCTTCGGCAAAGGCGAGATTGTGGACCTCACGCCCCAGACCCGGCTTTGGGTGGTGACGAAGGGGTAGAGGGGAAGGGACGACCCTACGCAGCGCGGAAGAGCCGCAAGCATGAAGTGACGCATTTTTGATTTTGGATTTTCGATTTTGGATTGGGGACCAAGAAGGCGAAGGCGCGGCACTGGGCCTGGCAGGTCAGCTTTCGCGATGAGACCCAAGAAGACCCGGAGAGCACTATAGAAATGTCCGGGCCGGGGGGCTGCTTCCTGGGACAGTCGGTCATTATGCTCAGAAATATCGATATCCGCGTTTTGGCTCTTTTGCTTGGTTCGCGTTGGACCGGCAAATATGAGATACTACTTAGATACCCTTTGGAGTGAATTTCGATGATTATCTATACAACGTCGCTCGACGGCGTCACGGCCGAGCGTCTTCACGGATTCTTCCAGGACTGGCAGAATCCTCCAACCGCCGAGACGCATCTGCGTATTCTCAAGGGCAGCAGCCATGTCGTGCTCGCCTTGGACGACCAGACGGGGAACGTGGTCGGATTCATCACGGCCCTGACGGACGGTGTCCTGAGCGCTACAATTCCGCTTCTGGAAGTCCTGCCTGCCTACCAAGGGCGGGGAATTGGCGAGCAACTGGTGCGGCGTATCGTCGACTGCATCGGCGATCTGTACCTGATTGAGTTCGTGTGCGAACCGAACATGCAGCCCTTCTACACCCGCTTGGGCATGAAGCCGTCGTCGGGCATGATGAAGCGGAACATGAAACGGCAGCGCGGAACCGAGCCCCAAGAAGGGCAACCGGGCGCGCCGCCGCAGACAAACACGCTCAAGAAGACTGGATAGGCCATCCGTGGTCTGCCCCGGTAGCGAAACCGAAATGCAGACCGCACGCCGGACGCGCCTTACGCCTTTTCGAGGGGAATGGCCTCGTCGATCAGCATGATGGGGATGTCGTCGCGAATCGGGTAGAGATACACCTTATCTTCGCGGACCAGTCCCCCGTCGAACTTCTCTTCGACCTTTTCGCCAGCCCGATTCTTGAGCGTTCCCTGCTCGATGGCGGCGTTCAATGACGCGATCAGCGCGTCGTCGGCCAAAGCGACCGGCGTTTTGTTCTCGGGACACACCAGGATTTTCAGCAATTCTGGGTCGACCATATCGCTCCCCTTGTTATTGTTGCGTTTGAAACCGTCGCATTTTACATGAGCAACGGGGTTCACTGAAACCTTCACGTGATGTCGGCTCGGGATAGCCTTCTCGCGGCCGTCCGTCAGTTGGCGCCGGATTGTTTTTTGCGTGGGAACGGCCACCAACCCCGCTTCTTGGGTTTCTCAGGTTTGTCCTCCGCCGGGGCGGCTTCGGAAGCCGCGGGCGGTTCCACGGGGACAAGGGGCGCCGCTTCCTCGGGAGCAGGCTCCGGCTTTGGGGGTGGGGCTATGCGCGCGAAGAACTGGTCGCGGGGTGGAAGGCCGTCGCGTTTTTGCAGATACAAGGTTTGCCCAACGGACAGGCTGTTCGGGTTTTCCATGCCATTCCACCACTGCACGTCGCGCACGTCGAGTTGGTACAAGGCCGCGATTTTCGAAAGGGTTTGCCCGGTCTGAACCACGTATTCGGACGGCGGCTCGACGGCGAGCGGAGGCTCGTCGACAATGGCGAGCGGCGCGTCTACCACAATGGGCTCCGTGCTTGCCGCGAGAGTGGGCACCGGCGTCAGCGGCGTCTGCGCGTCAGGTGTCGCGGTCAACTCCGGCGCTATGGCGACAACGGGTGCGGAGGGCGCAGGGCCGGGTACGCGCTGGATTGGATGCCACAGGCGTTGGCGCAGGCTCGGCGATGGGCGGCGTGGCCGACGAAGCGCCCCGAATCGTCTGCCACGCGGCAATGGCCCCGGCCCCGCCCAACACGAGGGTGGCGGCGACGGCAATAAGCGCGGCGCGGGTCTTCTTTTGCTTCAACCGCTTCAATCCGGTGCCGGTCAGCCTCGTGGGTTCGTTTTGGGAAATGCTGGTAGGCGCGCCGGACTGGTGCGACGGCATGGCCTCGGTGGGCGACTTCGAGTCGGTAAGCGCCAGGCCGGGACGCGGCAGTTCCGCCTCCAGTCGCAGCAGTTCGGATCGGAAGGCCTGGACCGTCGGCCAGCGGTCGGAGGGACGCTTGGCAAGGGTTCGGCGCAGCACGCGGTCCATTTCTTCCGGGACCACGCCCAACAAGGACGAGCGCAGGGGGGGCGGACTGAGTTGCAGGTGGGCGTGCAGCACCTCGGTAAGCGTTCCGCGAAACGGCGGGTCGCCCGAGAAGAGTTGATAGAGCAGCGCCCCCATCGCATAGATGTCGGCGGCGGGCGTTACCGGGCCGAAAGTAGACGCGTCGATTTGTTCCGGGGCCATGTAGAGCGGGGTGCCCGGAGCTCCCGATCCCGCTGCCGTGATTTGCGTCAGGCGCTCTTGGAGGGCTTCGGCGCGGGCGATGCCGAAATCGGTCAGCTTCGCAATGGGCGCGCCGGCCTCATCGCGGGCAATCATGATGTTCGCCGGCTTGATGTCTCGATGGACGATTCCCTGCGCATGAATCCGCGACAGGGCGTCCAGGACTTGCATGCAGATCATGATCGAACGTTGGGCGGTCAACGATACGCCCTCGCGCGCATTGCGTTCGAGCAATGCCTGAAGGGTCTCGCCCTCGACATACTCCATGACCAGATGGATGCGGCCCTCTTCGCGAAACGTATCGAAGATCATGACGATGTTGGGATGCATGCCCACGTTTGCATGGAGGACACACTCACGCTCGAGCCGTTTGGCAAACGCTTCGTCTTCCGCCAATTCCGCCTTGACGGTCTTGATGGCGACGAGCCGGCGCAGTTGCGTGTCGCGGGCAAGACGCACCGCGCCCATCGCGCCCGAGCCGAGCGTTTTCAGAATGCGAAAGCGTCCGTTCGGCCCGAGGGTCTCGTGGGAGGCCTCGTCCGTCGATTCGCCGTCCGGTACGATTGGAGTAGATTCCATGGTTTCGCCTGCAGTTGGTAAACCCGAGAGGATATTACCACGTTGCGGGGCGTCGGGGCATCCGGCGAGGTGAAGAAATGAGGCCGATCCGTCGGATCCGGCTGATCCGTCCTATTTTTGTAGACGCAACAGGCGCGAATGCCAAGTCCCCTTATGGTATAACGCTGCCTGCACAAACAAAGGCAGGGGGGTCTGACGATGTCTGTCCAACGTATTCATTTGTTCGCCACTATCGGAGCAGGCGCGCCCTTGTATCGCCTATTCGGTGTGATTGGGCTATTGGCGATAGGGCTTTTTCCCACGGTAGCTCCCGCGGCGGTTGCCGAGTCTTTCGACATTGCCCCGTTTGCGTTGCCGCGCACGCCCGCGAACGAAGTGCGGTTCGAAGAACCGCGCGATGTCGCTGTGGTGGAAGTCGAGTTCAAGGGAAATGCGCCGGAGGGCGCGTCGCTCGCGTACATGCAGAACCACTGGCCGGAGCAGCGCATCGAGAACTACCACCCCGACAGCGCCTTCTCGTTCGGCTGGACAAAAATCGACGACATGTTCAACTCGACGTGGAAGCCTGCCGAAGTCGATAAGACTACGGTGTCTCCGAACCGCGTGCGATTCACGTTCAAGCCGCTGACAACCGAGTTTCCCGAGGAAACGTCCTATGACGTGACATTTCGTCGCACGCTTGGGATCCAAGTGACCGGGGCGGACGCGGACGCCGTTCAGGCAGTCCACGTGTACACGGTTTCGCCGCCTGCTGTCACGGACCTGCGCGTGGAGCTTGATGCAGGTTCCAAGGTGAAGGGGGCGGGCATTGTACTCTCGGGTTACAACGCCGTCGTTGATTCGGTGACTGCGGTCACGGGTGTGCAGGTCGAAGGCATGCGAGTGACCCTGGGCGAAGCGGCGACGCGCGCGTTCACGATGCGCGTTACGCACATGCTTCCCGAGCGCGACCTCTCCGGCGACGAGGCGCTCGTCTCCTTTGCGCTCGACGACGATGTGTTCACAATTTCGCTGACGAGCCTCATGAAGCAAGGTCCAATATGGTCGGAAGACTTTGGCGTCTATGTCGCGGGGGCCGAGGATTTGACTTCGTTCGAGGAATATCGCGCACGGTGCGAAGGAAAGAAGACGCTTGCGGCTTCGGTGCTCGAACGCGAGGAACAAACTTACCAAGGTGCATTCAACGGGCAGCCGAGACCGCATGCCACCAGCTATCCGATGGGGTGCGCG
>JBAZRU010000312.1:5438-7826 GCA_041662805.1 Candidatus Hydrogenedentales bacterium
GGTGCGCGCTCGCCCGCCAGCGATTTCTGGTCGAGGCGAACGGCGACATTCTGCTTCGGCCAAACGACCTGAACGACGTGAAGGGCAAAGACACGCCGCGTTACAAGGCCGGCGGATATGGGCACTACTATTTCGGTTTGGAGAAGTGGGCGATCACGTCGCGAGCGCCGTATCCCGATATCGCGCCGATCTACGCGATCCAAGCGCGGAAGGGGACGCTCGCGGTGCAGCAGGATTCCATGGTGGTTCCGCTGCTGGTTGCGGCGGACTCGGGAACGTGGGCGGGCGACGACCCCATGATTTGCCTGGTCAAGTTCCGCTTCGAGAATACGGGCGCGACGCCGATTGAAGCGTCGCTGCCGATCGGCTACAGCCAGCGTTCGGGGCGCGCGGGCAATTACTACGCGCCTCCGGGTGGTCAGGACGACTTTGGCGTGATTCGTTCCCCGATGGACGAGCTCACGCTGGAGAACGGTGCGATACGCAGTGCCTTCGAGTCGGAGAGCGTGCTCCGTTGCCTCGTCCAAACGGCGATGCAACCCGAAGTGAGCGCGGACCGAACGTCGATTACGTATTCCGCGACCCTCGAACCGGGGCAGTCGTGCGAGGTGTTGCTCAAAGTCCCGTTCATCGCGCTTGAAGGCGACGAAGAACTGGGCGCGTTGACCGGGCTCGACTTCGATGCGAGCAAAGAAGCGACGTTACGCTATTGGCGGAAGACCATCGGCGCGGGTGCATCGCTCGTCGCGCCAGATCCGGCGTTGACGGCGCTGCACGCGGCCCACTTTATGCACATTCTGACGGCGGACATATCCATGCCCGATGAGCCGAGGTTGATCAACACATCGGTGGGGACGGCGACCTACGGCAACTTCAGCAACGAGTCCTGCATGATTATCCGCGAGTTGGAAGAGCGCGGCGAACACGAACAGGCGCAACGCCGCCTCGACCTGTGGGTGAAGTACCAGGGCACCGTGCCGCAGTCCGGCAACTTCACCGATTTCGAGGGCATGTTTTACGGCGCGGGCGGTTACGAAGTCGGCCAATACAATCAGCACCACGGATGGGTGATTTGGGCGATGAGCGAGCACTACATGATGACGCGCGACGATGCGTGGTTCCGCTCGATTGCCGAGCCGCTCATCAAAGGCGCGGACTGGGTGTTCCGTCAGCGCCGCAACACGATGACGGACCTCGTGCATTCGCGTGGTTGGGAACGCGGCTTCCTGCCCGCGGGCAGTCTCGAAGACGTGACCGACTTCCACTATTGGCAAGCCACGAACACGCTTACGTGGCGCGGCGTCGACAGCGTGGCGCGCGCCCTCGAGACGTTTGGCCATCCAGAGGCCGTGCGTGTGCGCAAAGAGGCCGATGCCTACAAGGCGGATGTCATGAGGGGTCTGGAGATTTCGCGTCAACAGGCGCCGCTGGTGCGCTTGCGCGATGGCCGGTGGGTCCCTTACTACCCGTCGCGCCTCTACAATCGCGGGCGCGAAATGGGCTGGATTCGGGAAACGCTCGAAGGGGCGGTCTACTTGCTGATCTCCGGCATGTACGATCCGATGGGACGCGAGGCGCAGTGGATTCTCGACGACTACCAGGACAACCGCCTGTCGGGGCCGCCGTATGGCTATCCGCGAATCGCCTTCGACCGCACGTGGTTTTCGAATGCGGGCTTCTCCATGCAGCCCTGCCTGCTGGCGAACCTGCTGCCATATCTCGACCGCGACGAGCCGGAGCTGTATCTCTGGGTGTTTTTCAACGCGTGGGTATCGATTTATCAATCGGAATCCAACGCCATGATCGAGCATCCATCGCCGTGGCTTGGCTGGAACAACACCGTGATGGTCAAGACCAGCGACGAGGCAAATGCCATCTCGTGGTTGCGCTACATGTTCGTCTACAGCAAGCCGAACTTGCTGCACCTTGGCCGCGCAATTCCACGGCACTGGTTCGATCAATCCGAACCGTTCGAGACGCAACGCGTCGCGACGTGGCACGGAAAGGCGAGCATTCGTTACGAGCCGAACCCCGGCGCGCGAACGGTCCGCGCCACGGCGTCGCTCGAACTGCGCGACCAGCCGGAACGCGTGCTCGTCCGCTTCCGCACGCCCGACGCGTCGCCGTTGAAAGCGGTGACCGTCGACGGTCAGGCATGGACGAAGTTCAACGCCGCGAAAGGCGACGTGGACATTACGGGAATGAGCGGAAACGTGATCGTCGAGGCCGCGTATTGACGCGACGCCAAGCGAAGCCGAGGTCTCTTTGGGTCTCATGGGACCGGCGAGTCCCATGGGACCTTTGTATTTGTTTTGCTGCTGTCCCCGCTTCAACCTTGCCCTACCCGTGTCGATCACCCTAAGATTCACGCACAACCGGAGCACAACC
>JBAZRU010000313.1:0-7037 GCA_041662805.1 Candidatus Hydrogenedentales bacterium
GCGACCACGGTATCCAGTTCCATCGTTGGGTCCTTTCCAGTTGACTACTGTATACCAGTCTCGAATAAGAGCGAAAAGGTGACAGCCGGCAGTAATTGCGCCCGCGTCCGGCGATTCGTTTATGCGGCTGCTTTGGATGTGCGTATTCGCGTTGATGTTTACTGCTGCGAGTCGTTGAGGTAGGCTCTTCGGGAAATGGTTGAAATCCATCAAGGGGAGCATCAATGAGGACTCCAAGTCTTACCGCTGCTGCGGTCGTGTTGGCGATTGCCGCGGGCATTGCATACGCAGGGGATTCGCCGCAGTTTCGCGGGCCAAACCGCGACGGCAATTTCGACGAAAAAGGCTTGCTGAAGGCGTGGCCCGAAAATGGGCCGCCCGTTGCCTGGGTGGCGAGAGGATTGGGCCGGGGCTTTTCGTCGGCCTCAGTTGCGCAGGGCAAGGTCTACGTGACGGGAATGCAGGATGACCAGGTGGGCAATGTCTTCGTGCTGAATGCCGACGGGACCATCGAGAAGCGGATTGCCTGCGGACCGGAGACCGTGGAGAAGCAAGCGCCGGGCACACGGTCCACGCCGACGATTGACGGGGATCGCCTGTACGTCATCTCGGGATTGGGCACGCTCTATTGCATTGACCTGACCAAGGGCGAAAAGCAGTGGGAAGTAAATGTGCTTGAGCGGTTCGGCGGGGAAAACAGCATCTGGCATGTCGCGGAGTCGGTGTTAGTAGATGGTAAACGCGTCATCTGCACGCCGGGCGGCAAAGACGCGACGCTCGTTGCCTTGGATAAGTTGACGGGCGAGACCATTTGGACGACAAAGGGGCTCGAAGACAAGACCTCGTATTGCTCGCCAACGATTATCACGCACCAAGGGCGGCGCATTCTGACAACGGTGACGGGGCGCTACGTGGTCGGGGCCGATGCCGATTCGGGGGCCTTGCTCTGGTCGTTCGCACACAAGGCTCCGTACGACATCCACGGCGTGACTCCGCTGTACAAAGATGGGTTGTTGTATTACGTCGGCGGCGACGGCGCGGGCGGAGGCGCGTTGGAGTTGTCCGCCGACGGAGCTTCCGTGACCTCAAAGTGGACCGACGAGAACCTCGACTGCCTGCACCACGGCGTTGTGCTGGTCGACGGATACCTCTACGGCACGGGCTATCGCGGAGGCGGAAGACTGGTGTGCCTGGAGATGGCGACCGGCAAGCTGATGTGGAGCACGGAAGAAGTTCGCATTGCCGCGGTCGTGTATGCCGATGGCATGCTCTACACCTACGAGGGGCCCAAGACCGGAATAGTCAGTTTGGTCAAGGCGACACCCACCGGTTTCGAGCGAACCGGAAGATTTGAGGTCAGCGACGGCGAAGACCAGCATTGGGCGCACCCCACCATCGCCAACGGGCGGCTCTACATCCGCCATGGTGATGTACTTATTGCCTACGACGTTGCGCGCAAGTAGCCTGAATCCGTATGCTTAACTCGCGAGATCCTGCTGGGGCGCATGGACAAGCTTTCTCCGTTGGGGGGCATGTTGCGGTCGCCGGGGGCGAGGATTTCTGAGGAGCTATCCAATATGTTTCAGCTCGTGTGCGTTGCGGGAAACCGCAGAGGGGCCGCCTATTCGGTAAATGCGGAGGACCTGAATGTAGGGCGGGATTTGGGCTGTGAAATCGTACTTCCCGATCCCCTCGTCTCGCGGCGTCATTGCCGCATATTCCTCGTGGAAACCGAACTTTGGATAGAGGACTTGGGCAGCCGGAATCCGGCGATGGTGAACGGTATTCCATTGCAGAAGCAGCAGCTGCGTTTGGGGGACGAGGTCACCGTCGGGGCTCACCGGTTCCTGGTCGTGCAGACTCCCCTGTGCACGGCGGACTTCGAGGACGGGGAGGATGGTATCAGTCAGGAAACCTGGTCCTGGGAGGATGCCAAACCCGTGGCGTTGGACGCGGATAGCGTCAGTCCCCCGCGACAGTTGCGCCCGAAGACGATTGAGGATCTCATGGCGCTGTACAAGGCCGCGCATGAGTTCGCATGGGCCACGACCATGAGCGAGTTGCTGGAGGCGCTCTGCCATCAGCTGGAGGAACGCTTGAACCCGGCGCAGTTCTGGCTGGGAAGGGTTGGGGCGGGCGATGAGATTTCGTCTCGCCTCGTGCCGCACGTGCGGGCGGCAGACTGGACCAGCGCCCCAGGGGCCGCCATGCAGCAGGCGGTGACGGAGAACAGGGCATTGTTGATTCCGGGTTCAAGGCGGCAGGACGGCAAGAAGGTTGTCGTGACGACAATCGTCGCCCCGATCCTTGCCGGCGGGCGTGCAAGCGGGATTGTGGCCTTGCAAACGGAGACACCGCGAGGCGTCTATGACGAGCGCGACCTTGAATTTCTGGTGCTGCTGGCGCGACAACTGGCCCCCGCGCTGAGCGCGGTGGAAGTCTATGAACAGTTACGCCATGACAATGAGAGGCTTCGAGCGCGCGCTGGAGATACGCTCGAACTCGTGGGCACCAGCCGCACAGCGTCTGAATTGCGGCGCCAGATCGATACGGCGGCGCGTTCGGACCTAAGTGTGTTGATTTGCGGAGAAACGGGGACCGGGAAAGACCTTTGCGCGCGATTGCTGCATGCCGCGTCGAAGCGCTCGTCGGGGCCTTGGGTTGCGGTGAACTGCGCCGCCCTTCCTCGGGAGCTGTTCGAGAGCGAGGTGTTCGGCTATGAGAAAGGCGCGTTCACCGGGGCCCAAGTGAGGCATGAGGGACTGATGGTTCAGGCAAATGGCGGCACGATCTTCCTGGACGAAGTGGGTGACCTGAGTTTAGAGAATCAGGCGAGGATTCTGCGATGCGCCGAGGACGGCAGCTTTCGTTTGCTCGGCGCAAAGGGCGAGGTCCGCGTCGACGTGCGAATCATTGCCGCCACGAATCGGTCCCTGCGCGATGCGGTCGCGGAGGGGAGGTTTCGGCAGGATTTGTATCACAGGCTGGCCGGCTTTGAGATTGCGATACCCCCGCTGCGCGAGCATGCCTCGGACATTCCGGTGCTTGCGCAGTACTTCTTCGAGCAGAACAGGCATTTGGCCATGGTTTCGCTGAAAGGCTTTACGCCGGAGGCGCTGCAAGCATTGAAAGAGCATGCGTGGCCGGGCAACGTGCGTGAACTGCGGTTGTGCGTTCAGCGCGCGGTCACGGTTGCTCGGGGAACCTCGGTGGGCGTCGAAGACCTGTGGCTGCACACATCGCCCTTGGCAGAGGGGACTTCCTCCGTACCGCTCGTGTCGCTTGCTGAGGCCGAAAAACGGCATCTCTCCGAAGTGATCCAAGCATGCGAGGGCGACATCGTACGTGCTGCGAAGATTCTTGGGGTTGGACGTAGCACTCTGTACCGGAAACTTGCGTCATTTAACATGCAGGTGTAGCTCGCCGAAGCGGGGCACGGGGACCGTGGAGGGGCACGGACGAATGGGGCGTGATTGCCCTGATTGAATAGGTCGCTGCCTCAGATGTCAATCCCGGAATCGGGACTTTGGCCGTCTCGGAATTGAGAATCACTCCAGTCAATTCGTGCCTCATTTGAGGCTTCGCGATCGCCCTTTCTTGCGCAAGGTGCTCATTTCTGACGGATTGCGCATTAATCTTTCCGTTCGGCCGCTAGACGGCATGCCTCTTGCTCTATATGGCTATTGCAGAAAGTGGGGTAGGCTGATGCATGGTGCCGCAACATATTCGGGGTCGCCTCTCCAATCTCTATCATCCCACTGGCTCTACGTCTGCTCTCGCTACGTGGCGGCACTCCACGTTTGCTCGGAACTTCCTCTCAGCGGCACTGGACGAGGTTCCCCACGGGGGCCAGTGGGATGTCCAAATCCTTGGACATGCTCGATTTTTCGGGGGCGGTATCGGCTTGCCTCGCTAGGGGCAAAGGTATGCGCGCTGCCGTCCCCGAATTCTTCTCGCTCACAGATGTCCACAGCAGTACGGATATCGTGTGTCGCGGCCACCTCGGGAGGGTTGTGACATGACGTTGGTGAACGTAATCGACGCGTTGGACGGTAACACCCTGATGGTGTCGCCGTCGTGGAATGTCGCTGGCAGCACGGGGAATTTGATTCGCATCTGCGGCATGAACGCGCCGGGTATATCGACGCGAGAAGGTCAGTTGGCCCGCTGTAAGCTTTGCTTGCTTCTCGCCGGCAGCCCCGTGGCCATCATGCAGACGTACGCGCCAGAAGGCGTGGTTTTGCCGTGCGAAGTTGAATACCGTGGGCTTCCGCTGTGGATGCATTTCCCGGAGTACTCGGAAAGCGGATTGTGGGAAGTGACGGAACGCGCGATGCCGGACATCATGATCGAAATGAATACCCCGCGATAAGCGGTACAGGTGCGTACAGGGTAAGCGGGGATGTTGGGGCTTTCGGTGACGGGATAGCCACACATCGGGGTGGAAAAAGGCGGTAGGGCCTTAAGCGGGGAGATGTCTTCCACAGTGGACGTCTCCCCGCAGTTCAATTCTTGGAAGGTGCACATGGACAAAGTCCGGCGCTATCGACTGTGTGCAGGGCGCAAGACCGCAGAGTGAGATTGCGCGCGAGGCCGCGCGCGCATGGCAGAAGAGCGCATACTTGTGTTAGTATAATGCCCTCAGGTTAGTTCTTGGTGTTAGACGGGGGTGTAAGTGCCGCACGTTGAACCTGGTCAGCGTTTCGGAAAGTATCGTGTTGTTCGTTTCCTGGGCAGGGGGGCGATGGGTGTCGTGTTTCTTGCCGAGGACGAGACATTGGGGCGCGAAATTGCGCTGAAGATCCTCGACCGAAGTATCATTACCGACCCCGGGTTCGAAGAGCGCTTCCGCCAGGAAGCCAAGACGGTAGCGCGGCTGCAGCATCCGAATATCGTCCCTATTCATGCCTTGGAATCGGTGGACGGCGATCTTGCGATCGACATGGCCTACATCGAAGGCGGCCCCTTGAGCGAGGTCCCGGCGAGCGTCGAGCAAGTGGTGAAATGGACGGGCGACGTCCTTGGTGCTCTGGAGCGTTGCCACGATTCCGGCATTGTGCACCGCGACGTCAAGCCGAGCAATATCCTTCTTTCGCTGGACGGGCGAGCCTTGCTTTCGGATTTCGGTCTTGCCAAGCTGCTTGCCGTTCAGCAGTCCACGTACATGCGAAGCACGTCGTCGTCGTGCATGTTTGTGGGCACGCCGCGCTACGCCCCGCCGGAGGCGTGGGACGGGGTCGAGCCCACTCCCGCATGGGACGTGTATTCCGTCGGGATGGTGCTGTACGAAAAGATCGCGCCGCGATACCCGTACGACGCGGAGACGCCGATGGCCCTCTTGAAGCAAATATTGGCGCGGCCGATACCACCGCTGCGCGAGGTGGCCGCAAACGTGTCGCCTGAGCTCAGCGATGCCATTGCGTCGATGCTTAAGTCCGACCCGGCTGAGCGTCCGCAGGATGCCTCGGCGGCGATAGAACGGTTGAAAGGCACCCCGGAGTTTGGACGGGCGGGCCAACTGAACGGCTCGACGTTGCTCCCGCGTCTGCCCAGGGTGAAGCCGGTGTCGAGGTACGCCTTCTTTCGAGATAGGGTGCTGGGACGCAATGCCTTGAGGAAGGCCGCAATCTCCTTTGGCATCTCGGTGGCAGTTCTCTTGGTGATACTTCCGTGGCAGCTTCTGGGGTTCGTGAGGCCCGCGGCGCCCGCGACGTTGGATTTGTCCGTCGCGAATGTCCTCGACACCGCAGACCCCGCTGGCCCTTCAATCTGGCCGGCGCATTGGCTTATGGAACCGGCGCAGGGCAAAGACGAGTGGCGCGTGCTTGCATGCGCGGAGTCGCACGTGTGGATGCTGGCTGCGAAACGGATCGACGCCGGTCGATTCCTATTCACGGGAAGTTGGGCCGAATACAGCGACGCGACGGCGCGTTTGTTTCAATACGGAGATTGCGAAGGAAGCGGGCGCCTTGATGAGCAGCGCGGTGAATTCGCAATTACGCTCACATTCAAGGACAAGCTCGACGGGGGAAAGAAGACCAGGGCGCTGCTGGTGCGTCCTTCGTCGCAGCCGATTACGGCGAATGACTTCATTGCGCGGCTGGAGAAGGCCGACTATGTCCCGGCGATCTTGTACAACGAGTTGCAGCCCCGCAATGTAGCGTGGCTCAGCCAGTTGGAGCGCGATTGGCTGAGTCGGGTCACGAGTATTGCGACGGTCCCGTTTGTGGATACAGCGAAAAATCCCATCGTGGTAGACGGCCGGTTGACGGAACCGGTATGGCAGCCTGCCTTGTCGAATGACACGCAGCGCTTGGGAGAGTTGGACGCGAACGAGCCCGCAAAGGCCTCGCTGATTCTGCGTTATACGAGCGAGGCGCTCTATCTAGGCATTCGCGGCGAGGGCTTTCCTCCCAACACCCTCGTGGAAATCGCCCTCCTGAAGGCATTTGATGTTCATACGGCGGATTCGCCCAAGTGGATGGCCCGCTTGCGCAATGGCACGGTGGTCAGCGCGATGCACATGAGCAAGATGCAGCAAGTTCCGTGGACGTGCGACTGGCAAGGCAGCATTACCAGCAACAGTGACCGGTGGCAAGCGGAAGTGCGCATTCCATTCGAGGGGCTTGCGCCGGCGGCCGTTCCGCATGAGGAGTACCGATGGAGGCTGGCCTGCAATCTTCGCGGCGGCGAAGGCGGACCCGCATCGGACAGTCTTGCGCATTGGGGAGACCCCGAGATCCTTGCCAGCGAGCGTGGAATCGTGATCGTGTTTGGGTCTCAGGAACTGGGCCAATAGCCCGGATTTCTCACAAACACACGATGCAGTTGGCGCCATGTCGTGCTGCTTTGAGACGTGCGGGAGAGTGCGTGAACTCGATTGCCGCATAGGATGCTTGTGAGAAATTATCATCTCAACTGCCTGAGTCTTGCTGATGGGCAATTTGCACAGATACAAATAGGCGTTTACACAAATTGCGGGATAGAAGTGGAGATATGACGCTCTTGGGAAACACCTGGCGTGTCGCGGTGATCGC
>JBAZRU010000313.1:7047-7820 GCA_041662805.1 Candidatus Hydrogenedentales bacterium
CCCGATGGCAAGTCTGACGGTATGCGAAGGACAGGTTGCCCAATCCGTAGAGAACGGATTGCCGCAATCCGCCGACCCGCCGTCATCGATCCCCATGGACCTCACCGTATGCGGCGACCTCGTGTATTTCTCCGCGGACGACGGCCAGAACGGCCGGGAACTCTGGTCGGTGGATGTCTCTGGCCACTGCCGGTTGGTGAGCGATGTGGAGGATGGCCCGAAAGGATCGAATCCGCTTTCCCTGAAAGACATGGGATCAGACATCGTCTTCTTTTCCGCGGAGACAGCGCTCTACGGGCGCGAAGCGTACCTGCACGGACGACTTCCATCCGACCTTGTCTTCTTGGGAGATCTTGCTCCCGGATTCGCCTTCTCCGGACCCGCGCCCATTGCCGCCTTCGGGCACACGGTTTTCTTCGATGCCGAAACGGAACGCGGCAAACGTTTCGTGTACAAGGCGGCCACTAGCGGCAAGAGTTGTACCCAACTTTCGATTCCTTCGACCGCAGACCCCTCCAATGCTGCCATGCTTTCGGACGGCACCCTGATCGTTGCCAGGGGACCGCAACTCTGGAAGTGCAGCCAGGATTCTGTTGATGCTTCCAAGTTTTGGACAGACCAAACGGCGAATTTACCGATCGACCACCTTGTACCGCTTGGAACGTCTGCATTGTTTCGGGGATGCGGCGGTGGTGCGGGCAGCGAGATTTGGGTCACGGACGGCACCGCCGAAGGCACACGGATACTGAGAGACATGTGGCCTGGCCCGGCGT